>JBNGDW010000001.1:0-54871 GCA_049975325.1 Cloacimonadia bacterium
GTATAGGTATATGTATATGAATCAAGGGGTGAAAGTTTCGGAAAAATGTTTTGATAAAATACATACTGAGGCTGTCTTGGGTGATGTGGTCGATTTTGACAACATTGAACCAACATATTCCGGCATAGATTCAGTCCAGGTCGGGGATGTGTGGTATATATTCAATATACATACTCATTATACTGATGAGTCTGGAAATGATGTAGCAGGTCCAAGCGACTATCAGCGGGTTGATGTAAAAGTCTGGACTAACCCTTTTGTTATAATTGATACACTTAGATTTGATAACCTTTTTAAGAGATCTTCATAGGATTATAAAATGGGAAGCCTTTTAGAAGCAATTTTTACATTATCGGTTGGAGGATTATTCCTTATTGCAATGATGACATCGCTTGTCAACCTTCAGGCATCAGCCCAGGATACCAGCTTTCAAGCCACGCTTAACAGTGTGGCAGAAGTTCAGTATCGAGAAATTTATGACCATCTCGGGAAAGTAGGTGTCTTGATCGAAGACCAGCCGATATTGGCTGCTGAACCTGATAATTTCGTATTTCAAACTAAGTGGGATATAGTTGGTGACAGTTTGAGTAGCGATACAAACAGAGTAAGTATATCTCTGGGTGATAGTACCGATACGGGCTATCCGGTTGTAACTAAGCAGAATGGTAACCCTTTACCCAAGTCAGATGCTCCTATCTGGTTAAAAGATATGACATTTACATATTTTGATATTAATGAAAATAGAATTGTTACACCAGATGATTCTTTAGATTTTATTCGCTCTGTAAGAGTCGATCTTGAATTTTTCTGGCAAGGTAGTTATACAGGACCGGGAGAAAGGAGAGTTGGTACATTTCTTACTTTTTGGAAGTATTTTACAAATTTATATCTATAGGAGGTAAAAATGGCAAGAACAATGTTAATAGGCGTAATAGTTATTGCTGTTATATTAACAGGAGTAGCCGTCAATATGCAAAAGCGGGTTTCTTCTTTACCTGAGAGGCTAACAGAAAATGTCGATTTGGCAAGGTCGAAAAATCTGAGAGATTTCGTTCTACAATATGCAGTGGAAGAGGCGCGCTCTCTGGAGGAAGAGGAAAGCTGGGTAAGCGAAGGAATCTTTCATAAAATAATTGATAGCGATTTCAAAGAAAGACTGTCTGAGTACTATGGTGGTACTGTAGATACTATTAGATATTTTGCGCTTGATACTGAAAAGGATAGCATTAGAATAAGTATGACTATAAAGCGAAGGATAGGCTCACGATTGTTCTCTGAGAAAGCACAAACTGAGATAGTATACAAACTTAATGAGCATCCTGAGGAAGAACAGGTTGGGTATAGTTTTGATGAAGCTCACCCTGATAGTGTATTTGATAGTTCAGGAAAGGGCAATCACGGCATACTCGGGGATGGAAATCCGGATTATTATCCTGAGAGAACTGAACATGGTAAGAATAATTCTGCACTTGACTTTGATGGAGACAATGATTATGTAAATGCTGGAACAGGAATTTTATCAGAAGATGACGAAGGATTAACAGTCGCGACCTGGGTGAACTTCGGTGATATTGGTACTGATTGGGGTGTTATAGCTGCTGAATTTAAATCCCCAGGTGATCCTTATCCTGTTTGGGCAATCAGGGCTCGAAAGACGGAGTCCTTCCTTTTTCTTCCTGCTACAATTAAACTGGCATTTGATGTGTGTGATGAAAGTGGATTTTTCCCCTATAGTGAGGTTAGTGTTACGAAAACTGAGTACTCAATGGATTTCAATGCCTGGAACTATGTAGTTGCAACTTATGAAGAAAAATTTGGGTCTGATGACGCGGTGATTACCATTTCTGTACTTTCAGCAGATGGAGCGGAGATAGGCTCGGATAAAAAGACAATAGATACTTGGAAAGGCAGAACTGAAGATAGCTATGTGACAATTGGAGGTAAAAGAACACGTATACCACTTATTGGTAAGTTGTTCTGTACTAATGCTCGAGTAGATGAAGTAAAAATCTTAAACAGAGCGGTGAATGCTAATGAAATTAAAGACCTGTGTCTGTATAATGGGATAAAGGAATCAAGGATAGCATACTGGATCTATTAGCAATATCCTGTTCCTTGAAGAATTGATTTAACTTTTAAATATTGAAAGCAGTGTGATGTTTTAAGAGGGTTACATTATGAATAGTCAGGAAGATTTGGTTCGCAAATATGAAGAGGTGGTTGAAGTGGCTGCTTCAATTGCGGGTATTGACCATGACATCAATAATCAGTTAACCGTATTTTCACTTTTACAGAGAAGATTACAAAAGGCAGGTGAAGAATATAATGATGAGAAATTGTTAAGAAGCAGTAAGCAGGTGGCTGAAGCGCTGGAAAATATTGAAAATATCTTGAGCAGGTTACAGGATTTAAAGAGATTAGAATTAATAAAGGAAAAAAGAGGAAAATTAAGAATTAAGGATAAAAAGTAATGGAGAATCATATTTTAGTTGTTGACGACGAAGAGAATATAAGAACCCTGTGTAAGGAAATCCTTGAAGAGGAGGGATATAAAGCTACATTAGCAGCAGATGGCAAGGATGCTCTTGCAAAGATGAACCGCGATTATTTCGATCTATATTTAGTTGATATGGTTATGCCTTATATGGATGGTCTTGAACTTATCAAACGAATTAAAGAAAGGCAACCACTTGCTGTAATTATAGTCACAACAGGATACTCAAGTATTGAAGGGGCTGTAAAGGCTGTGCATGCTGGAGCATTTCAATATATTGCTAAACCTATCAATCCACAAGAACTTCTTGAAACGGTAAGCAGAGGATTACAATATGGAGAAGAGCTATATGGACCTTTTCAAAAAATAACTGCGACTGAGAGGCCAAAAACGGCAGACCCTATTTTGCTTCATGGTTTCTCTGCTCGGGAAAGGGGGGAGTTCCTCGCTCTCGGAATTGTAAAAGAATACAATGGCGGAGATACTATTCCTATCCAAAATAACGAGCCAGGTCCTATTATAATGGTAGAAGAAGGCGAGATCTCTGTCTGGCTTAGCAATACTTCAATTGACTCTCTTGGAAAGACAGATTCCTGGGGCGAAGAGGCTTTCGTTCTTGCAGACCCTATCACGGCAACTTTACGAGCCGAGCTTCCTACTAAAGTACGCCATTTTACTCCTCAAAAGCTAACCGAATTCTTTAACTCCCAAAAGGATCGTCTGAAGAATCAGTTTATGGCAAATATAATTAGTTCAATATTTTATAAGTGGAGAAAATCTGTGCAAAGAATTGTAATGCTAAAACTTATTACCGGGGAAAATAGATGACATGGTCTTGTTTTGAAAATAGGATATCATTATTGTAGAAAAGGAGAATAGAAGATGGGTCTTTCTTTTACATCTGAAATGCGGATAACCCTTCCTGAATACCTTTCTGGTACCAATCGCTTCCAAAACATCAACAAGATGTTAACATATAATTTGAATTGGAAGCAAGAGGCGTTTGATCATCTGCGGCGCCTTCTAAAACATATGAGAGATATAGATGCCTCGGATATAGACTTCGGTGGACCTGGTTCAAATGGCAAAATATGGTATAGAGTATATGGGCAGAAAAAACCTGACGATACTATGCCTCAATATAATTCTGATGAGGTTGTAGCAATATTACTCAGTGCTCTTTCTGATGAACAAAAGATCACCCTCTTCCAAAATAAAAATGTAGATTTCTCTTTCTCTATTTCGTTTGATGAAAAATCAATTCAAAGTCGTTTTCGGGGTGATATTTATTATGAATCAAATACACTTGCCGTAAATTTTAGACGGATAAATGAGAAAATTTTCCCCATAGATAGCCTCGGTTTTCCACCTCCAATTATAAAACGACTTGATTTACAATATGAAAAAGCAGGCCTTGTTTTAGTAACCGGCATCACTGGTTCAGGGAAAAGTACTACTTTAGATTCCATAGTTGACATGAATAACCATAATAATCATGCGCATATTGTTATTATTGGGGATCCCATTGAATATATCCATAAATCAGACAAATCTGTTATCAGACATCGTGAAGTTGGTCAAGATGTATTAGGGTTCCGTGATGGTACTATTCAAGCACTCAGACAAGACCCGGATATAATTGTGGTGGGAGAGATGAGGGATGCACCGACTATTGCAGCTGTGCTGGAAGCGACAGATGCCGGCCATAAAGTATTTACAACCTTACATACAAACTCCGCAGTAGAGAGTCTACATAGAATAATTGCTGAGTTTCCACCAAACGAGCAAGATCGTGTAAGGATGAGATTGGCTGATATAGTTAAGGTAATTATATCACAAAAATTGGTGCCAAATCGGGAAGGACAACTAACTCTGGCAAAGGAAATCCTCTCATCCAATGCTTCAATCCAGGCCGCAATCCGGAATAAAAATATAAATGAAATCTACCAGATGATTACCCAAGGGAAAAAAGATGGAATGATAACCATGGAACAGGACCTTGCAAATCTTGCTCAAAAGGGAATTATAACCACGAATACAGCCCTTAACTATGCAAACAGCAGGAAACGCGTGGAAAGCATTATATCTTATCAATAACTAATGATGAAATCAAAACAAAAACGATTGGCTTACGGACTCTATCAAGATGGGCTTTCAATTAAGCTCGCAGAGTTGACACTTAGCAATAATAAAGTAACCATAAAGCGACTTGCTCGAGCCATGCTACCAGCAGCATTATATGAAGAGGTAGCAGAACTTCCTCCAGATTTAGAAAGTATAGAGGAAAATCTTGAAATTCCCGCTATAACTGATATAGTTGAACCAGAATCCAGTGAACACCCCCAAAAGGGAGAAGAAGAAAGACCTAAAACAGCCAAAGCCGCTTTACAAGAATTTCTCTTGCCCTTTTCTCTCGAACGAGGGAGAATAGCACTTAATGCAAAAGAAGAAAATGTCTCCTACCATACCCTTACCCTTGAGCCCATAACTACCAACCCCAAAAGTATCAAGAAACAAATCCAACGGGAATTATTGGAAGAGCCAGATGTGCATTTGAATAACACCACCTTTGATTATGTCCATGATGTAGAGGGAAATATAACTGCGATTTTACACCGAGGAAAATGCGAACTTCTTAATGCGTTGCGGGAAATTAATAAAATTATAGCAAAGAAGAAATTTTTCTTCAGCTCAATGGTCCCAAACGAAATAGCCCTTATGAATCTTGTCCGAAGAAGCTATGTACCGAAGGATGAAGAATATACCTGGATTGTGTATGTTGACAAAGAGTATAAAGCCTGCATCGTTATGAAAGGAAGAGATTATGTAAGGTCTTTCCCAATTATCATTACCGGGATAAGCGAGAATAGAGGAATAAAAGAGATTGTATTCTCAAAATTGATGATGGAACAGGATGTCTCAAATTTTCCACTTCCTCAATATCTCTTACTTGGCGGCGATAATGTATCTGAGGAGATTGCACAATTTTTCCAGGAAAAATATCCAAAGGCTTTGGTGGAAATACTCAGCATACAGAATGCTGAGGTCCATGTAAATAATGGCGAGATAACCAAAGCGCAGATAGGAGAATATGCGATTCCGATAGCCTTGGCTTGGCAGACCCTGGAACCGCAAAATGAAGACTTTTTCCAGATAAATCTACTATCTGAAAACATAGTAGAAGAGCAGAAGCATTTCAAGATTGCCTGGCATGGATTCCTTGTTATGGGAGCAATATTTTTCTTTGCATTTACGGGCACGTGGCAATATGAAACCAATATACAGCAAATAAACGAAGCAAGATCACGCAACCTCGCAAAGGAAACCGAACTCATTCAATACAAAGGTTTAGCAAACCAAATTGAAAAACTTCAAAAAGAAATTGCCATTCAGGAACAAAGGATGGAGAAAACCAAAAATCTTACAGAAGATAGAAACCTCTGGTATTATATTCTATACCAAATAGCAGATTCAATTACAACTGCTCAGCTTACCTGGCTAAACGATATAAGGGCAGAGGAGAACGGGTTTAGAGTAAATGGATACACTGGAGAGCGTTCAAATATTCTTGGCTTTTCAAAATTTTTTCCAAACGGGAAAATCAACTATTTTAACAACCTTGAAATACTTGATGTCCCTATATATGAGTTTAGTTTAAATTTCTCGTATCCCACCAGTGAATCCGCAAAGATAAATCTCCCAAAAACTATTTCTACAGTTGTAAACTATCAAGTGGATAAACCGACAATTAAACAGAAACAGGAAGTAATGGCTCTCCTATCCGAAGACGCAACCAAAGATTTAGATGAAATTGAAGGGTATTACCTTAGTATTTCCCAAAAATATCTAGAGGGAGGAGATATTAATGAAGTTTACAACAGCCTGGTGCAATTTGTGAAAGATTACCCTGAACACCCGCTTGCATATAATGCTCAATATCTTATGGGAGAATGCTTATATCAATTAGGTGGAATTGACGAGGCTATCACTCAATTTGAACTTGTGTTGCAATATGAGGGCCCGAAACTCCCCGATGCACTTATGATGCTTGGAAATTGTTACATGAAAAAGAATCTCCCTAATATGGCTCTAGTTTATTGGAATCAACTAATACAAAATTTCCCTGAAAATAACTTGGCATCTATAGCCAAAACTAAAGTCGATGCACTAAAACATTAGGGAAAATAAAATGTCATATAAAGTAAGGAATACTGTAGTACTGCTTGTTTTACTTGTAATTGTTATTATTGGCAGTATTGCGGTCAACATAGGTAATGAGAGAACCCTTTCTGCACTTAATAAAGAATATGAAAATATTACAAAAGATCTAGAGCAACTGCAGAACTTCATGAGACAGGCAAAAAGTGAAGCTGAGATGAAAGAGATTTTGAGGGAACTTCAAGAAGAGGCAATAAGAATTCGCAAAGTTATTCCAAAATACAATGACCCCACCCAAACATACCAATATTTAATTCGAATCTCCGAATTATATGCTCCAGATATAACCTTTGATTTCAGAACTATGACGGGCGGAGGTGAAAATGAGACATCGTATAACGAATATTCTATTTCGGGCACATCCACATTTGAATCGCTTTACAACTTAATCTACCAACTTGAAAATCAACCCCTATTATACACTGTTGAGTCTCTTACTATTACAGGAGCCGCATCTCAGGAGCCTGAGTTAATTAGATTTTCTTTTGCTATTCGTGCATACTACGATAATCAAAATGGAACAGAACTAAATGAAATCCCACTTCACAATCTCATAATTCCGCTGGTGAATTCTGATCCATTTTATCCCAAGATTCACGCACCTCATGAAGAACCACAACCAAGTTTACTCGATATCGACAATATTACAATTATCGGTCTCTCCCCAGATATGGCGTTTGTCCAAGATGCTGGGGGGAGAATTCATGTATTAGAACCACAAGATAGGGTCTCCTATGGCTACCTTGATTATATAGACTGGGAAAGACAAGCAGCTGTTTTTACGATTAACAAAATCGGTATACCACAAGAGATTACACTCTATTTAGATAAGGCAAAACTATGAAAAGATATACTATACTTAAAGATAACAGAATTTACTTTATTGTAAATAGTTTTGTCCTTTTTTTGCTTTTATTGCAAATTTCCTGGGCAAACACTACTTACTCTCCTACGGAATTGATAACAATCTCAAAGGAGACAAGCCTTCCTGCAGCTCTGACAGCGCTTGAAGCCAAGTCTCAACAGTTTGAAAATCGGAAAATTCTTAATCTTAGCAGTTATAAAGGGCCAATTGAAATTCCCATTAATCAAGTATACTGGAAAGAGGCTCTGAGCACTATCACCAAGTTTCATGAACTCGACATGGAAGTTAAACCCGGGGTATATATAATAAAAGACTATATACCACCTGAGATTGAGGTTGAAGAAGAGGAGATAACCCCGGACACTAAGCAGGTTAAAATAAGCGCTATATTTTTTAAAGCTGATAAGTCTGCTCTAAATAGCCTGGGAATTGATTGGTCTACATTTTCAAATGGTGATGTAGTTATATCAGCGGAGTTCAAGGGTGCAAGCCGGGTGGCTGATGATATATTAAGTATTAGTGGTTCCACCACAGTTGAGTCAGGTAATATAACCGTTGATGTAAATGCCCTTTTACGTGTATTAGAAGCAAACCAGGTAGGCACAATTATGGCCAGACCGAACATAACAGTAATGTCCGGGAAGAAAGGTTATGTGCAAGTTGGTGAAGATTTTTCAGTAAAAACACTGGATGAAGCTGGAAATATTACAGAAGAGTTCTTTTCTGCTGGCATAATACTCGAAGTCACGCCTACAGTCGTAAAAAAAGGAGATACAGAGGCAATACATCTCGTTACTCGTGTAGAAAGGAGCTCAGCTACACCTGGAGAAATAAGTACTATTATAGCAAAAAGCCAGTCTACAACAGAAGTTGTACTATTTGATGGTGAGGAAACCGTTATAGCAGGCCTATATAATACTGAAGACAAGGTTATGAGAAGCGGCATACCATTCCTGAAAGATCTCCCCTGGTGGGTATTTGGCATACGATATCTCTCAGGATATGATAGAGTAGAAAAAGTTACCAGTGAAATGATTATCATCCTTAAAGCCGAGATAGTAGAACCTATTGAGGTACGAAAAGAAAGAGGCATATCTACTCAGGAAAAAATCAGAAAAATGCGAGAAGATAGAGGCTATATAGATACTTTATTTAATGAGGAGACAAAACCGCCAAATGAAGAAGCTAAAGATAAAGATAGAAAATAATTCTGTGAGAATATTACTTTGGGGCATAATCTTTTCATGCCTTTTTATACTTTTACTGGGATGTGGTGCAAAAATTACTTCTCCTGATGCTTATAATGTGCCTACTAATCTTGAAATAGAAAAGGTAGCAGAAGGAAGAATAAAACTCACCTGGAATTACCTCTCAAATATCGATGACACACTTTATTTTGTGATTGCTAGAAAAATTGGTGAGCAAAATTGGAATGAAAACTATGGTTCTATTCCTTCTGATAACCCACGAATCTTCTATGATGATATATCGACAACTGATAGCACTATCTACGCCTATAAAATACGCGTTCATAATATAGAAATGGATGAATATTCCTCGTTTTCAGAAGCTGTTGCGTATTTTTCGGAACTTACCACACCAAGTGAGTTGACAATTCAGCAGGTCTCCCAGAATAAAGTTCGTCTTACCTGGCAAGACCATTGTGTTGGAGAAGAAGGCTATCGTATAGATAAAAAGGTCGAAAATGGTGATTGGATCAATAAATATAAATTACTTAATGCAAACACAACTTCATTCGAAGACGAAACGACCCTATTCAGCACTCACTCTTATCGGATAACTGCCTATTTGGGGAATTCCAGCTCAAGCGCAATTATAGATTCTATTCTACCTACACTTATTGCGCCTTCAGAACTTACATTCACAAAACTTGATCCGCGTAAAATTAAGCTGAGTTGGCAGGACAATAGTGAGGAAGAACAAGGATTCTATATTGATAGAAAAATAGGCGACCAAGAATGGGTTGCACCGTATGATTCGGTAGCAAGCAATACAACCTCATGGATAGATGATATAGAATTTCCATGCGGCACCTTTGCCTACAGAGTACGAGCATTTAATAATTCATTCTCTTCTCCGTATAGCAATGTTGTTCAAACAAATGTATTTTTAGAAAAAACCAGTTTTATAGCAACTCCAGGCAACGCAGTAGATGTACACCTCAAAGATTGGTATGCCTTTGTAGCCGATTCATATGAGGGTTTAAACATTATTAATTGGATAAATCCGAATAATCCACTGCAACTTGCCAGTCTGCCTTTACCTGACAGAACGCTTTCTGTATATGTAAAATCTAACTTTGCCTATGTGCTGAATCATACAGGTGGATTTAATCTACTCGATATAAGCCTGCCTAACAATCCTACAATTATAGGTAGTTGTAGCATTTCACCCGGCGGTGTGCCTTATGATGTCTGTGGCGATGAAAATTATGCCTATATTGCAAATGGAAATGAAGGTCTGGCGATCATTACTACCACTGGTCCTCCGCATCAGGCTGCTTCAATTTCTACCCAAGGAGAGGCAAGAGCCGTTACTATTCAAGATAACTATGCATTCATCGCAAATGGACTTAACGGTGGAGTAACAATTATTGAAGTAGCAGACCCATTAAATCCAGAATTTGTCTCATCCTTACCTATTACTGGATTAGCCAATGATATATATGTTTCGGGAAGCTATTGTTACATTGCGAATGGAGAAAATGGGATAGCCCTTGTGAATATTGCTGATCCCAATAATCCAGAACTCCTTGCAGAGATCTCTACAAAAGGATTTGCTTGCGGTATCCACCCAAAGGACAACTATATATACATTGCAGATAAGGAACGCGGACTTGTTGTGGTGGATGCTTCTGACCTGAGACCTCCTTATGTCCTTGGCTTCGTAGAGCTATCTTCACCTCCTAATTCCATATATGTCTCTGGGAGTTATGCTGTTGTAACAGATGATGATGGATTAAACATTATACAGATTATACAATAAAAAATTAAAAAATAATTCGCCAGTTGGCGGAGGAGTAAAGATGAAAACTTCAACACTTTGTTTAGTAAGAGGAAAAATGAAGACCCTGATACTTTGTCTTCTTTTGGTTATACTGTTTTCAATCTCTCTCTATGCAGAGACTCATGTCAGTGGAGAGGTAAGTGGAGAATGGACAAGCGGAGGAAGTCCCTATATTGTAGATGGAGATATCGTAATCCAGGAAAATGATTCTCTTTATATTGAGCCTTCTGTATCTGTGATATTCTCTGATCATTATATCTTTGATATCTATGGGAGGATAATTGCGGATGGTACTGAAGATGGAACTATCACATTTGCCTCAGAGGATACTGAAACTGGGTGGGGAGGAGTGCGATTTCATAATACAAATGATAATGGCCAGGAACCTTCCCATCTTAAGCATTGTATATTGGAATATGGAAAGGCGACCTCTCCTGAACCGGATGGAGGCGCCATTTCTCTTGAAAATTCGAATGTAACCCTTGAATTTCTGACATTACAAAATAACTCTGCTACCGGTTACGGTGGAGCACTGTATATTCACAGCTCAACCCCAACTCTCTATCATGTTAGAATAATCAATAACTCAGCAATATTTGATGGAGGAGGAATCTTTTGCTTTTCTGCAGAACCAACCCTGGAGAGAGTAACCCTTGCAGGTAATACTACGGAATGGAATGGAGGGGGAATCACATGCTATAATAACTCTACTCTAAACCTTGTTAATGCGACAATTTCACAGAACACAGCATGGCAAAACGGAAGTGGCATTGCCTGCCTATTCGGCTCTTCTATAGAAATTCTAAACAGTATCATATGGAACAATGGCTCTGAAGAAATCTATGCTGTATCTACCAGTGAAGTCTCTATTGAATATTCTGATATTATGGGCGGTATCAATGGAATCAATGCTGATCAAAGTGCGACTGTTAACTGGCTGGAAGGGAATATAAATATAGACCCTGTTTTTGTGGATCCAAATGTTCATGACTACAATCTTCAGGCAACCTCACCCTGTATAGATGCAGGAGATCCAAATCCGATTTATAATGACCCAGATGGCTCCAGAAATGATATGGGCGCATATTACTTTACCCAAACAGGACTACGAGGTACTGTTAGTTTTGCACCCGGTATAACTGGAAATGTTGAGGATGTACTTATTGCAGCTAAAGTAGATACCACTGTGATTGCTACAGTCCACCCATGGGCAACCGGAGACTATTTTATTGGGATTGACCCAGGAACCTATACTATAACTGCCGCATTAGAGGGATACTATCCCAATCCGCCCTCTTACCCAGACATACAAGTCGAGGAAGGGGAATTAGTCTCAGGACTTGACTTTGAGATGGATATAATCCATCCTGGAAATGTTAAGGGCAGAGTCTCTTTAGGAGGCGACTCTCTGCATCCTGAAATTCCAGATGTAGAAATTTTTGCTAACGATACAGATTATTCCACACATCCATACCTCGTTGGAGACTCCATAGAAGGACATTATGAATACGATCTTGAATTACCCCCAGGAACATACGATATAACCGCTCATCTTTCTGGATATTATGATTCAACACACACAGATATCTATGTACTTCCCAATCAAACCATAACCGATATAGATTTTGATCTGCAGCCTATGACCTATGACGGCTATGTTTCTGGAAAAGTAACTCTAAGAAATGGTGAAGGAAATATGGAAGATGTAATAATAAGCGCCCCTGGTGCCGATCCTGTTCATCCTGATGCCAACGGAAACTATTTACTTACAATTGCAAGTGGAACACATAATATAACGGCTTCTCTTGAAGGCTATGCGTCCGTAACCATCCGAAATGTACAAGTGTTGCCTGATCAAACAACAACCGGGATAGATATGATTCTGCTTAATTGGGATGTGATAGACGGAACTCAATATTCTATGATAGTTTTTGCTACAGTTTCAGCTGAAGGAGGATTTGCACAAGGAGTGGAAAGTAATCAGTTAGGCGTATTCGGTACAGAAGATGATTGTCGAGGCGTAGGTCAATGGCAACTTGGCAATCATCCACTCTGGGATACTGACCACTATTATTGGGATCTCCCTGGGTATTGGTATATTACAGTGGTAAGCAACAACAATAGCGGCACAGATTCCCTTCAATTTAAATTCTATGATACTAATACAGATTCAATCTATATATGCAATGAAATCATGATATTTGAAGATTGTGCCACAAATTCGATAGAACTAACTGCCCCCTCAAACCCACAGACCCAGGAATTTGACTTAACTCAGGATTGGAACTGGATTTCATTCTATCTTTCCCCTGAGAATAACCTTATTGACAGCCTTTTTAGCGAATTAACCCCAAATGACATTTATCAAATAAAAAATCAAAACCAGATATCCACCTACTTCTCTCCAGGTGGCTGGACGGGTGACCTTGAATACATTTCCCCTGGTGAAGGATATCTGGCTTATATGATAAACCCTGTAAATGATTTTACTATCACTGGTTTCCCAATTAATCCTATTATTAACCCAATTGACCTATATCAAAACTGGACATGGATTGGCTATTTATTACCTGACCCCCTACCCCTTACCCTGGCACTGGAAAGCGTTGCAGGAAATGCAACTTGTATTAAAACGCAGGCAAATTCAGCAATATATTACTCCGGAGAATGGATTGGAGATTTATCAATGTTAGAGCCAGGAAAAGGATATAAGATCTTTACGCAAGAAGAAGATAATCTTGTATACCCTCTTATCGATTCTGAAACTACTCGTAGATGGATATCCCGGTCAAATAAAACTGCTAAGGTTTCCCCGGATTGGCAGATAATTACCGGGACACAAGAAAACCTGATTATCATAGCAAAGATTTGCTTAGATGACAAATCTATCATCGGTAGCCAGGATTATGCTGTAGGAATATTTGATGAATATGATAATTGCCGTTCTATTGGGTATCCTATTAATGACTTTTGGTATTTCACTGTAGTTGGTAATGAGACTGGTGACAAACTTCATTGTAAGTTGTATGATAAACATACGGAAACAGTCCTGGAGAGTGAAAACTTCATAACATTTGAACCAGATATAATTGTGGGAAAGCCTCAATCCCCTATCAAAATTAATATTGGTGATACTCACTCTAACGCTACTTTCAGACTCAATCCAATATATCCCAATCCTGGTAGAGATTTGGTCACTATAAACTATACTATTCCAGCGCAAGGAAATATAGAATTAGCAGTTTACAACATTAAGGGTCAGCGCGTGGAAACACTTGTTAAGTCTACGCAAGACGAAGCAAGAGAATATACAGTACTCTGGAATACAGAAAGATTCGCTTCCGGAATCTACTTCGTTAAACTAACATGGCAGGGAAACAGTTTAATACGGAAAGTAGTCCTAATACGATAACAAGTTTTGAGGATTTATGCGAAGAAAATATACTTTAATCTTCATAATCTGCCTGCTAACTGCCACATTATCTAATGCTGATCCTCCAGAATGGGAGCCGATTACAGGAGCGGAATTTTCCATGCTTCTCATTGCACAAATATCTTGTGGAAATGAAATGTTTGGTCCCGAACAAGAGAATATGGCTGTAGCATTTGGTCCAGGAGGAACAGGGGACTGCCGTGCTATTGCAACCTGGCAGGAAGCCAACCCTCCCTATTTTGATGGATTCTGGCATTTTGTAATTGTAGGAAATACAAATGGAGAGCTAATAAACTTCAAAATTTATCATGCAACTTCTGATTCGGTTTATACTTGCACAAACACAATACCTTTTGAAGATAACGCAACAATCGGTACTCCATATGCACCTTATGTATTAACTGTAGGGAATATGTCAATCGAAACATCTGAGTCAGAAAATCTTAGAAGATGCACCCTCTACCAGAATGTCCCTAATCCATTTTCTGCTCAAACCTCAATAAGCTTTTACCTTCCCACTCCAGATTATATTACTCTGCAAATTTTTAATATTAGGGGCCAGCTTATAAAGACGATAGAAAAAGATTATAAAGAAAGCGGTATGCACACTGCATACTGGAATGCCAAAGAAATGGTCTCAAATGTTTATATTTATAAACTAACTACCAGCACCTCTATCCAAACGAAAAAATGTATCCATCTACAGCAGTGAATACTAAAGACAGTTGCCCTATGACTAGGCATACCTAAGAAGAAAGTATTTCTTGCGCCTTATCAATATATAAAATATTATTTGAGGCTCCATTCTAAATAAGATTTTAAATTTATAAAATAGCCGAAGGCTCAGTTTTACTAAAGTGTATTGCATAGAAATATATAAATATTGACAACAATATCTTATACTAACAATTAAAGGTAATGGACTTTAGGCAAAAGAGCTAACTATGAAAAAGTATTTTATAGAGAACCTGGATGAATATCTGGGTAAGGAAATCACTGATTTCTTCGCGATTAGTGAGAAGTCTTTGCGTACAAGTAAAGCGGGCAAATCATATCTCCGTCTTACCTGCGTTGATAAATCAGGTGTAATTACAGGCAACATCTGGGAGAATGCTGGAAAAGTGGCAAAAAATTTTACCACTTCTAATATTGCCAAAATACGTGCCACAGTGGAGTTTTATGAAGGACAGCTCCAGCTTAATATTAGTAATATAAGAAGGGCAAAAGCCGAAGAATATAATCTTACTGATTTTTATCCCACTACTGAAAAAGACCTTGACCTTTTCATTACCCAATTATTCGAATTTATTGACTCAGTTAGTAATACCTATCTAAATGACTTATTACATAGTATTTTTGACGATAAAGAATTTCTAAAGAAATTTACTTCTGCACCAGCCGCCAAGAACTGGCATCATAATATCTTAGGTGGACTGCTTCATCATACAATAAATGTAACAATAATCTGCAACCATGTTTCTGGCCTATACGAGAGCATCAATAGAGATCTTTTGATTACAGCTGCAATCTTGCATGATATCGGAAAGGTGAAAGAATACCATTGGGACCCTTTTATTGATTTTACTGACCAGGGCAAACTCATTGGTCATATTGTGTTGGGGGATGAGCTGGTTTCAGAAAAATGTAAAAAGATTGATAATTTTCCCCCAAAACTCATGATTATGCTTAGGCATTTACTTCTTAGCCATCACGGAGAAATGGAAAAAGGCGCGGCAACACTACCAAAAACCAGAGAGGCTTTGCTCCTCCACTATGCAGATAGCCTGGATGCACATCTGGTAGGAGCCCAAGAACTCATTGAAGATGCAAAGAAACTCGACAAAAAATGGACAGACTTTGATAATCTAACAAAAAGAAAATATTATACAGAAGATGAGTCTTAAAAAAGACATTATATAAAGTAATTTTAACCGGGAGGGAAAGGCACAAATATGCTTAAGAAAACAAATATTCTATTTATCGAAGGCTCCAGGCATGATTATATTTTAATAAAACAAACCCTACAACATTCAGATAAAATAAAATGTATTATTCATCAGGTCTCAGATGGGGAAAAGGCAATAAAACTCCTTAAAACTGATAAATCCTATGATCTTATAATTCTTGATTATGAATTGTCGGGGAAAAACGGCTTGGAAGTATTGCAGAAGATAAAAAATACCGATATAGATATACCTGTACTCTTCATTGCTGCATCTGACAACGAACCCGTGGCTAACCAGTCCTTAACACTGGGAGCCCAAGAATATCTTATGAAAGATCGACTTGGAAAATTTCTCGATGTGCTACCAAATATGATAAAAAAAATGCGGCAAGAGTGGGAAAGCGGTAAGAAATATAAATCTGCGATAGAAAATCTACAGAAAAGCGAAGAACGATATCAGATATTTATCCAGAATAGTTCCGAGGGTATCTGGTGTTTCGAGGCAAAAGAACCCATTCCTATAAACCTTGAGGAAGACGAGATTATTAATCGTATCTACGCCAACGGTATTCTGGTAGAATGCAACGATACTATGGCACAAATGTATGGATTCAAAAAAAGAGAAGATATAATTGGCACCCCTCTGAAAAATTTCCTTGTCCCTAATAAACAAAATATTGAATACCTCAAAAATTTTATTCGGCACGATTTTGTCCTGCGAGATGGAGAATCTTGGGAACCCGATAACACAGGAAAGGTTCATATATATCTTAATAATTTAACAGGAATTATCAAAGATGGCTGCCTGTTACAAGCATGGGGAACCCAAAGAGATATAACCTCACAAAAACGGGAACAGCAAATAAGAGAAACCCTTTATAACATATCAAAAGCCCTGATTACGAGTGATTCTTTGGAAGAGCTTTTTAAGGCTATTCACAAGGAGATTAGCAATATTATTGATACTACAAATTTTTACATTACACTTTATGATGAGAAAAGTAATATTATCACTGCTCCTTACTATTTTTACCAGACAAAAAATACAGTACCTCCTCCCCAGACATTGAGAAATGGCTTAACCGCCTATGTAATTCGTTCAAAAAAGCCTCTTTACCTAACAGTAGAAAAAAGAGAACAGTTAATGAAAGAGGGTAAAATAGCACAGGCTGACTGGAAAAGCAAAATCTGGCTCGGGGTACCACTCAAAGTAAAAGAAAAAGTAATAGGTGCAATAGCTGTGCAAAGCTATACAGATGCGAATGCATACACTGAGGATGACTTAAAACTCATGGAAATGGTATCAGACCAGATAGCACTGGCTATATCCCATAAACAGCAAGAGGAAGCGACTAAATTGAGCGAAAAATATTATAAAGATACTATCAACTCTATGGTAGACGCCATCCTTGTCGTAGATAAAGATCTAAATATTACCCTCGCTAACGCTCCCCTGCTTAATCTATCTAAAGAATTGGGATTACCCACCAATTTAATGGGAAGAAATTTATTTGAAGCATTTCCTTTCCTCTCTGAAAAAGTACAAAAAGAGTACAAACAAATCTTTGCGACACCGAAAACTCTCACTGCTGAGAGAACATACCAAATTAATAATCAGACATTCATAATGTATATACAAAAAATCCCCTTTCTTCAAAACGAGAAACCAACGGAAGTGATTACTGTCTTGCGAGACCTTACTAAAGAGCGTGAAATACAAACAAGGTATCAAAACCAGCTTCGGAATCTTCTTGATATCGGAATGAGTATCCGCAGTGAACTGGGGCTTAATGAACTTACTCAAAAAGTCTGTAATATAATCGTACAATCTCTCGGCTGGCGCCAGGTTATACTCTCATTAAGGGACTACGATAAAGGCACATCCAGACCTGTGGCTATGGCTGGCTACGAGAAAGAAAAAGTGAGAGAAATGCTCAACTCTTCTCCTGTACCTATTGAAAAAACTGAAAGGTTTCTTCGCGATGAATTCAAAATAAGCAAATCATTTTACATCGATCATACACACTGGGAGGAGATACAGGGATACCCGGGAGGTTATATAATAACCCCGGTAAAAGAGCAGACACCAGAAGGATGGCATGAACATGATGTATTGCTTATACCAATATATGGGAAAGAAAAAATCCTGGGCTTTTTATCTCCAGATAATCCGATAAACGGCAAAAAACCATCTGTAGATGACATACAAGCACTTGAAATATTTGCAGATCAGGTAGGAGTGGCTCTTGAAAATGCTCAAATCTATGAAAAATTAGAGCACGCCCAAAGACGACTCCAGGATATTTTAGCAAACATCGAAGAAATGATATGGGAAATAGATAATGAAGGAAGAATCATCTACTCCAGTAGCATTGCTGAAAAAATCCTTGAATATAAACCAGAAGAGATTATAGGAAAATCCTTTTACGAAATTCTTTCTCCAGACAATGGGAAAAGGTTAAAAAAATTGTATAGCCGTATTAAAAGAACAAAACGCTCCTTTAAAGATATTGTCATACAAGCCAAAACCAAAAATGGCAAAGAGATTATTTGTTCATTAAGTGGCATCCCTACTATAGACAAGAGAGAAAACCTTACCGGTTATATGGGTAGCGCACGGGACATTACTTTAGAAAAAATTGCACAGGATAAATTAAAAGCAAGTGAAGAAAAATACAAAACGCTCATAACAAATGCAGTAGATGGTGTTTATATGCATGACTTAGATGGCAATTTTACCCTTGTTAATCCAGCGGTATGTAAAATATTGAGATATTCTGCTAAGGAACTTTTGCATATGAATATCTCTGATATACTTACTCCAGAGGGGCTGAGGCTGGCAAAAGAAAAAACAGAATACAAAATAATAACACAGAAACCCACCTCTCCCTATGAACTTTCCATCATCAATAAAGAAGGCCTTACCATCCCGGTAGAAATCAACAGCGCTCCGATTATAAAAAACCAAAAAGTGGTAGCAGTACAGGGAATTGTACGAGATATGCGAACACAAAAGCGTATAGAAAAACAAATCCGTGACTCACTGCGTGTAAAAGAGATGCTCTATAATATCGCAACAGCAGCAGCCACATTAAATACTGTAGAAGAACTTCTTGCTTTGGTTCGAGAAGAGCTTGGTCGTTTTATAGATGTTACGAACTTTTATGTTGGGCTTCTCGATAAGGAGCACAATATCATAACACTCCCCTATGAAATTGATCAAAAAGACAAAATACCCATAATACCTGTGGATACCTCTTTGACAGGTTATGTAGTGAGAACAGGCAAGACATTGGTTGCTAATCAAGACTGTATAAATGAGCTGAAACAAAAAGGTGAAATAGAGATAATTGGTGAACCTTCAAAAATCTGGGTTGGTGTCCCCTTAAAACTCGAGAAGGAAGTTATAGGTACGATAGTTGTCCAGAGTTATACAGCTGAAAATGCATATTCAGAAGAGGATATACGACTTCTTGAATTTGTAGCCAATCAAACAGCTCTCATAATTGACCGAAAGCAGCAGGATTACGAGCTCCAGAAGACGAAATCACAACTTCAAGACCTTTTTGATAACGCAAATGACATGATCTGGACATCTGATAAAGATAAAAAATTCCTTATGGTAAATCATTCCTTAGAAACGCTTCTGGGTTATGCCAAAAAGGATCTGCTGGGACAGGATTTCACCGAGATTGTTAAAACAGAAGAGCGGGAGAAAGCTATCACTGCTTTTCAAAAAGCCATATCAGGGAAACAGTCAGAATCTGAAGTCTCTTTTATGACAAAAGAGGGAGAGGAAAGAACCTTCTGGCTAAAATTGCGTCCTCTAAAAGAGGATAATAAAATTGTAGTTGTCCATTGTATAGGCCGGGATATAACAGAATGGCGCCAAGCAGAAGAAGAGCTACGAAAAAAGAATGAGGAACTCTTACAAATCCAGAAAATGGAGTCTATCGGCAGACTGACTGGTGGTATTGCACATGATTTTAACAATATGCTTACTGTAATCAATGGTAGATGTAGCAACCTCCTCCAAAAGATGCCTACTAACGACCCTTTCCGGCGAGAAGTGGAGAAAATTCTAAATGCAGGGACACAAGCCGCAAATATTACCAATCAACTCCTTATCTTTGGGCGCAAAAAGGCATGGCAACCGACCAATATTGATGTTAATAAAGTGATAAAAGAAATGTATGATATTCTTCGCCACTTACTTAGAGAGAATGTTGAAATAGAAACCTATATGCAGGAACAATCAGCAATTGTAAAAAGTGATCCTGCTCAACTGGAACAGGTTATAATGAATCTCTGTATTAATGCATCTGACGCAATGCCAGAAGGCGGCAAGTTAACAATAACCACTGAGACTATAAATCTTAATGGTGATTATGCTAAGAGCCATATTGAACGAAAACCAGGAAAATATCTAAAAATAACAGTTTCAGATACTGGCGTAGGCATGGATGATAATGTTTGTTCCCATATCTTTGAGCCGTTTTATACTACTAAGAAAGGAGGCGAAAGAACTGGACTCGGATTAACAACCGTATATGCCATTGTACAACAAAGTAATGGCTTTATTAATGCTTATAGCCAGGTTGGGAAAGGCTCTACATTTGAGGTCTTCCTTCCAATATCACAGGAAGAAATTCCAGAAATGCAAAAGCCTGTGGAATTACAAAAAGAAATTGAATCTCAACATCTCGCCAATGAGACCATTCTCCTTGTTGAAGATCAGGATATGGTGAGAGAACTAACATATGAAATATTGGCCGATCGAGGTTATATGGTGCTCCTTGCTCGTACTGGGAATGAGGCATACTCGATTTGTCAAAATTACAATGAAGATATAGATTTAATGATTACTGATGTTATAATCCCGGATATGAATGGCTATGAGTTATACCAAAAAGTCTCTACTATTCAACCCAAAATGAAAATTCTCTTTATCTCCGGTTACATAGAGGGAGATACTTTGGAAAAAGGAACCGCAGAAAAATTGACTCCTTTCCTGCAAAAACCATTTTCTCCTCAAAAATTACTTTTAACGGTTCAAAAAATTTTAACCGAATAAACATACAACAATCAATCTTCGAGAAGTCATCCTTTACATTGGCAAAAGAGTAGAAGATTTTCTTGACATAACATATCCCTTCAAAACTTCTTCTGAAAATTCAGATTGGTGGGTAAATGGCTCTTATACCAAATATTCTTAAATGGCTTCAGGGGGCTGCGGAAAGCCATATTCTCTTTGCAATAGGAATCCTCCTGATCGCTGGTTATCTGTTTGGGAAATTGGCTGAAAAGGTCAGGCTGCCAGCAATTACAGGTTATATTATTGCAGGGATACTTCTGGGTGAATCTATCGGATCGGTTATTGGATTATACATTGTAGAATCATTACGCCCTATTACAGAGGTTGCACTGGGTATTATCGCTTTAGCTATAGGTGCTGAATTTTCCAGAGCAAAGTTGAAAATAATGGGTAAAAGCATTTTTATTATAACTGTTTCTCAAATTATTCTCACCTTTGTTTTAGTAAGTATCGCCCTGATAATTACTGGTTTTAATCCTGAGTTTGCACTCATCCTTGGGGCTATAGCCACTGCAACTGCACCGGCAGCCACAGTTGTCGTGGTCCAGAGCTTACGGGCTCGTGGAAAATTTGTAGATTATCTATACGGACTTGTGGCACTTGATGATGCAGGGTCTGTAATCATTTTTTCTATTGTGCTTGCATTTGTAGGTACTCTCATATCAAGAGCAAATGGGGTTGCAGCTTCTACTCTGAGTATGATTTTGCAGGGTTTTGGAGAAGTTCTGCTCTCACTTGTTGTGGGTTTTATAGGGGGATATATTCTCCATAAAATTACCTATAAGAAACAAAATACCAGTGAAATAATGATTTTCTCTTTAGGGATAATATTTCTCCTTATAGGACTTGCACATCCGCTTCACCTTTCACCTCTGCTAACAAATATGATGGTTGGTGCCACAGTAGTAAACCTTTCGCCAAGGAATGAGAGAATCTCTCGCATATTAGAGCCACTCACTCCCCCAATCTATGCTGCATTCTTTGCAATTGCGGGCACAGAGCTTCAGCTTGGTGTATTCGCACAACCGGGAATTCTGCTTTTTGGCATAGTATTTGTTATCGCAAGAATTATTGGGAAATATTTTGGGGTTTACCTCGGTGCATTAGGCATGCGCGAAGATAGAAATATCCGAAATTATTTAGGGGCTTGTATGTTTCCTCAAGCAGGTGTAGCAATAGGTCTTGTATTGATGGTCCAAGCCTCTCCTATTATTATGCAAATCTCTGAAGAACTTAAACTCCTTGCCGTCACAATGGTGAATATTGTACTCTTCTCTGTATTTGTAAATGAACTGATTGGTCCCTCCCTATCAAAATGGGGAATTATAAAAGGTGCAAAATTAGAGGAATAATCGTCGATATTCTATAAATTATGCTCATCTACCAATTTTTCATTTCACTAATCTCTATTTGTCTTACCCCTGTATTTATCGTTCTTTTACTCACCCGCAAGGATGTATGGATATGGCGGTTGGGCATTGAAACACCTACTCACTACAATAAAAGGAAAATATGGCTTCATGCTGCATCTGTTGGTGAAATAAATGCAATTAAGTCTTTGATTGGACGGATATTTGAACATCATCCAGATATCGCAATCTATCTTTCTACAATGACGGAAACAGGCTTTGCTCAAGCAAAAAATATCGCCAGAGATTCAAAGGGAAAGGTTATCCCGTTTATCTTACCTATTGATACGCCGTGGACAGTTAAACGAACTTTACGCACGATCCAACCAGATATTCTTTTGATAACAGAAACAGAGATATGGCCAAATCTTATATATTTTGTAAAAAGGCAGGGCGCACCTATACTTCTGATAAATGCTCGCCTTTCTGAAAAATCACTGGCAAGATATAAGAAATTTAAACGATTCTTTTCTTATATCATCAGCTTAATAGATATCATTTCTACCCAATCTGAGATTGATAAGAGACGATTTGCAGAATTTGGCCATTCTCATATCAGGGTGGATGGAAATCTTAAATTTGCAATCTCTTTACCACAACTTGATGTAAATCAGATACGAAAAGTATGGAAGGTACAAGCCCCCTTTGTCATTACATTCGGTAGCAGCAGACCAGGAGAAGAAGAGCTGGCAGTCAAGCTTCACTCCTTTCTTAAATTTCATAAGATAGAACACCAGATTGTCCTTGCTCCGCGTCACCTCAAAAGATTACCGAAAGTAGAGAACCTTCTCCTCTCTCATCAGATAAATTACGCTAAATTGTCGAATTTGCAGTCTCACAACTGTTATTCTATTCTTCTGCTTGATAGGATGGGAGAGTTAACTCGAGCATATTCAATTGCGGATATTGCTATAATTGGTGGTAGTTTCTATGATTTTGGTGGACATAATCCCCTCGAAGCCGCCTACTTCGGCAAGCCAACCCTCATGGGACCGTTTCACAAAAGCTGCCAAAAAAGCGTTGAAATACTAAGAGAGCATGATGCAATTGAGATTGTCGATAAGAAAGAATTAAACGAAAAAGTTCTCTTCCTATATCGCAATCCAGAATACAGAGATAAAATGGGCAAAAAAGCAAAGATGGTAATGGAGCAGAACAGCTCCTCGCTTGAGAAAATCCTCAACCTCATTTTCAGGAATGTTAAATTGTAAATTGAAAATTTAAAAATAGGTAGTAAACCAGCTTCACAGTAAAATCTTTGACATTAAATTTTGAAACGCTTAATTGAGTGATTTAAATTGGACAGGATTTGAAAAATTAACAAAAATTATTCTTATATAAGGCACGGAACAAAGAGAAGTTATGATAAAGGCTAAATTTTATAAGAAATTGGGAAATGGTAAAATAAAGTGTGAGCTCTGTCCGCAATCATGTGTAATTCCGGAAGGTAAAACAGGTATATGCTTTGGCAGAAAAAATATTGACGGTGAGCTTTATGCCATAAATTATGGCAAAACTATTTCTATCTCGATGGATCCGATTGAGAAAAAACCTCTCTATCACTGGTATCCTGGTAAGGATATCCTCTCTATCGGTCCAAATGGCTGCAATCTAAGATGCAAATTCTGTCAGAACTATCATATTTCCCAGAAGATCAGCCCAACAAAAGAAATTACTCCTCAAGAACTATTAGAATACTGTTTGCAAACAAACTCTATCGGAGTGGCATACACATATACAGAGCCGCTTATCTGGTATGAATTCATTCAGGACTCAGGCACGCTTTTGCACCAGTATAATAAAAAAGTTGTGCTGGTAACAAATGGATATATCAATGAACCTCCATTGAGAGAAATTCTGCCTATCGTGGACGCGATGAATATAGACCTCAAGGCTTTCAATGACGAATTTTACAGAAAATACTGTGCTGGAGACATCGAAACCGTAAAAAATACTATCAGAATATCAGCCTCACATACGCATATCGAAGTAACAAACCTGATTATTCCTGGCTTGAATGATAGTGAAGCAGAGATTGAAAGGCTGACAGAATTTATTGCAGAAATTGATGATGAAATACCCTTACACCTTTCCCGATATTTTCCAGTGTATAAATTTGATCACCCTCCAACACCAGCGAGCACATTGGAAAGAGCGTATCAAATAGCAAAGAAAAGATTAAAATATGTTTATGTAGGCAATATTAACCTCCCCAGAATGTCTGATACATATTGTCCAAATTGCAACACACATCTGATTCGGCGAGCTGGATTTTATACCGAGATACTTAATGTTAACGAAGAAAATCGCTGTACAAGCTGCAACTACTGCATAAAGGGAGTACATTTATTTGAATAGTAGTAAATGGCTGAAACGTCACCTTACGAAAGCTGATATAGCTCTGATTGGTATAGTGGTAGTAGTAGCCTTGGCCTCAAGTACTATTATTATTTCTGGCAGTCCGAACAATTCTATATCCGCAATTTGTGAGATTGATGGAAAAGTTGTAAAAAGAATCGAATTAAATACGGAACAAATAGTCGATCTACAAAACGGTATGAAGTTGGAAATTATGCCAGGCAAGATTCGTGTAGTACAATCTGATTGCCCAAATCAGATATGCGTGAGTCATGGCTGGGTAAAAGGACCTCATGATGTTATTGTTTGCGTGCCTAATAAAACGATTATTTATCTTGAGCAGCAAGAAGACTCGATCGATTTTATTACCAGATGAATTCCAAATATAAAAATTATGCAGACGGGATTAAAATAATGTCATTGAATAGCTACAATGAGACATTGGTATGAAATACAATAAGGTATTGATTTTAGCAGCCTGCTCGGTTATGGCAGTCTTGCTTTTCATGCTGGAAAACATTTTACCAAAGCCATTCCCTTTCTTCAGGATAGGACTTGCGAATGTATTTATATTGCTTATATTGGTTAACATGGATTTTAAATCTGCGATTATAATTGCATTAACTAAAGTTGTTCTTGGCAACCTGTTTTCTGGTTTACTTTTTACCCCTATTGTGTTACTTTCTCTTCTGGGCAGTGTGGCTGCATGTATCATAATGTATATCGGAATAAAGGCAAGGCTTGGTTTGAGTTTAGTCGGTCTTAGTATTCTGGGAGCAGTATTTCATAACTTGGTACAGCTAACCGTAGCATATTTTATTCTAATAAAAAGTGTAAGACTGTTCTCACTTGTACCTGTGATGCTGGTGCTGGCATTGATTACAGGAATTATTACAGGTAGTATCGCCTCACTTTTAAAAGATAAATTTATCTTGGTTGCAGCCCCTAAGGTAGCGAAATAATGATTTGAAGTATATCGGAATTAAAAATTATGGCAAAATTAAGAGAGAGAGAGCAAGAGAAGGCTAAAAAGAGGACGGGCTTTTTTAAAGTATTCTTTATTTTATGCTGTATAGCAGTTTTCCTTCTTGGCGCTGTGATAGGCGTTTTGCATGACTTTAGCAAAGAGCTTCCACCTCTTTCTTTTCTTGAAGAATATAAACTTCTCACAGGGACAAAAATTTTTGATAAGAGCAATGAACTGGTAAAGATTTTTGCCAGTGAAAGGCGTCGCAGAGTATCTATCAATGAAGTGCCTGATACACTTATACATGCATTGATTGCGATAGAGGATAATAATTTTTATGAACATTACGGAATTGACTTTAAGGCTATAATAAGAGCACTTTGGGCGAATATTTCTGCTGGGACAATT
This sequence comes from Cloacimonadia bacterium, assembly GCA_049975325.1. Classification (GTDB taxonomy): domain Bacteria; phylum Cloacimonadota; class Cloacimonadia; order JGIOTU-2; family JBNGDW01; genus JBNGDW01. The sequence goes on from JBNGDW010000001.1 coordinate 26,220, forward strand.
GCGCAGGGGGCAAGCACGATAACTCAGCAACTGGCTCGTAATATGTTCCTTACCCCAGAACAGACTATCGAAAGAAAGGTCAAAGAGATGCTCCTCGCTCTTAGAATTGAACGCACATTCTCTAAAGACCAAATCATGGAGATATATCTGAATAAGACATATTTTGGGGGAGGAAACTATGGTATAGAATCTGCTGCAAATAACTTCTTTGGTAAGACAGTGGCTGAACTCACATTACCTGAATGCGCTCTTGTCGCAAGGTTACCTCAAGCACCCACCTATCTAAATCCACTTGTAAATTACGATGAAGCCGTAAGAAGAAGCAAGCATGTCCTTGACCGAATGTATGAACTGAATTATATAACCGAAGAAGAGTACAAGCGAGCCTACAATGATACTATTGTTATAAGGCAAAGAAAGACACCACAAAATCCTGCGGACTACTTTTTGGAATACATACGGCAATATATTGAAACTAATTACGGCACAGCTGCCTTATATACTGGTGGGCTTAATGTATATACAACTCTGGACTTAGACTTGACGAACTACGCTGATTCAGTATTTAACAATCACCTTCGCTCATTGGAAAATCGTCTTGATTATGAAGTAAAATATGACGATTTCCCGCCAGATACAGTAGATATTGAGACAAAGTATGTGCAAGGGGGTATATTTGCGATAGACCCTAATACAGGCTATGTGCCTGTTATGATTGGAGGAAGAAATTTTAACCACAGCAAATTTAATCGAGTCCTCCAGGCAAAAAGACAACCTGGGTCAGCATTTAAACCTTTTTTATATACAGCTGCCCTTGCTAATGGCTATACGCCAGCCTCAATGATAAACGATCAGCCAATCGTCTTCATTCAGGGAGATTCTGTTTTTTGGAAACCCACGAACTACTCTGATGAATTTTATGGGCTGACCCGACTCCGTACAGCTCTGAAGCATTCAAGAAATATCCCTTCTGTCAAGATGATTTATGATATAGGTCCTGAAGAGGTAATTCGCTATGCCAGACTGCTGGGGATTGAAAGTCCTCTTTATCCCAATTTTTCCCTTGCTCTCGGCACTGCTGAAGTTTATCCGGCAGAACTCATCACTGCATATTGCCCATTCGCAAACGGCGGTGAAAGAGTCGAACCTATTTATATAAAAAGAATTGAAGATGAATCTGGCAATGTGTTGGAAAATCATACACCGCTACGCTCCCGAGTGCTCGGTAAGCAGATTGCCTATGTTATGACAAGCCTGATGGAGTCAGTTGTCAATGGTGGAACTGCTGCCGGCATCCGCTCACGAGGATTTACACTTCCAGCAGCTGCAAAAACAGGCACAACCGATAATTTTCAGGACGGGTGGTGTATTGGATATACTACACAATTAGTTTTGGGTATCTGGGTGGGATTTGACGATAATACTACTCTTGGAAAAGGCCAGGCAGGCGCCTATGTCGCAGTCCCTCCATGGCCATATATAATGGATAGAGCCGTCTACAATGACTCACCTAAGGATTCGACCGGCAAGCCTATAATAGACAGAAAGCTCTATGAATTTCCTCGGCCTGAGGGAATAAAAACCATGCCAATCTGTGATACAACAGGACTCCTTGCCCAACCATTTTGTCAGGATGTCTATGAAGAAGTCTTTATCGAGGGTACTGAGCCTACTATACTCTCTGATAGTCTAGGATATAACTTCGAACCCATCGGGTACCAAGGACTCACCCAGGATACCTTATATATCTATCTGGATAAACACATAGTAACAACAACTCCATATAACCGCATGAAAACAGAAGAAGAAAACTAAATTTTTGATTCACATGATAATTGGGATAACTATCTGCTTTTTTGCCTTTTTTTTATATTATGCCTGGTATGAACGCCTCTTTTATATGGGACTAAAAAGGCGTTACTTTCATTCCTCGGACAGAATGCCATATGTCTCTGTAGTGGTTGCTGCACGAAATGAAGAACACAATATACCTTACCTTCTTACAACTTTGCTCAATCAGGACTATCCAGATAATCTCTATGAGGTTATTATCGCAAATGATGAATCCACTGACCGCACAGAAGAGATTGTGACAAGTTTCCAGAAAAAATTTTCAAACCTTAAACTGATCGATGTAAAGGTTACAAACAAAGTAATATCTCGAAAAAAGAATGCCCTTTCTCAGGCAATTGCTGCTGCAAAAGGAGAACTTATTTTAACTACTGATGCAGATTGTCTGGTTAAGCCAACCTGGGTATCAGGTATGATTCGTTATTTTGGTCCCGGGATAGACTCGGTTGCAGGGCTGTCTTTACCTAAGATTGTGGACTGGAAACACTCAAGATTTATTGAAAAATATGAATACCTTGATACCTTAGCCCTATTTTCAGCTGGAGCAGGGGCTATTGGCTATGAGAAAGTATTCTCAGGCAGTGGGCAAAATTTCGCTTATACACATGATGCATACTTACAGGTGAATGGATTCGAAAAAATAAATAAATATATATCTGGTGATGATGTGCTTCTTATGCAACTGATTCGTAGGGCTGGCTACAAAATAAGATTTGCTTTTGGCAAGGAGACCCACAATCAGACTCGCTCACAAAAAAGCATCAAGCAATTCCTAAATCAACGAATCCGCTGGGCATCAAACGGACGGGTGCAGGTAAGGTTAAATATTGAGTTCTACATCTTTCTTCTTATTACATTTTTACTCAATCTAACTATCGTACTATCACTATTTTTCTTCCCAATACTTTTTTTAGTCTTTCTTTTGATTAAAGGAACTTCTGAGTGGTTTGTTGTAAAACAAGGTGCCAACAGATTCAAAATTGAGCAGGGGAGATTAAATTTTTTCCCTATCTGGGCTTTACTTCAACCTTTTTATATAATTATCGTGGGAATAGCTGGTCAGTTCAGACTGTTTAAATGGAACAAAAAACCATTAATTTCAGCAAAATAAAAAAGGCCCATCTAAAAATGATAGACCTTGAGTCGCATCTAGGGCATTGATCTGTGTTAGCGTAAAAGTAGAAGCTTCCTCGTTATCGCTGTTCCACCTGCCTGTAATTTATAGAAATAGATACCACTTGGTAGCAGATTTCCATTTATATCTGTCCCATCCCAGAGAACATAAGTCTCTCCACGGGGAATACGAATTTCCTGCACCAACTCACCCTTGATATTATAAATAGAAAGTTGAGCAGCATTAGCATCTCGAGGCAAGGAAAAACTGATTCTGGTAGAATTTTGCATTGGATTGGGATAGTTTTGTGAAAGAGAAAATCTACCGGTCTCTGGCTCATCCTCAGCGATACCCACGCCATATATAGGATCGAAATCAACAATACCATATTCTGGATTATCATTTCCATCAATAATTGTCTCGGCTATTATGTCATAATCCTCGCTATCCCATATATTATTTTCCGCTTTTATATTCTGAGCAGACATATTGTAAACGCTGTATGTGTTTCCGCTCTCATCCACATTTTCATAGATATGATTGGCGCCATCATCATTCGGATCAGAATTTCCTATATCTCCCAAATTAGATGTAGCATCTTCCATAATATAGAAGCCACAGAAGTTCCCTGTAACTTCATTTCCCACAAATGTCGCATTTGTGCCAGAGCCATACAGCATAACGCCTGCACCAGAATTTGGATCCCCGATAATAAAGTTATATCTTACTACATTATCTTTATAGTAACCTTGCGCATTATAGAGATATATTCCCGTGAGATTATATTCTATGACATTATTCTCCACATGGGGAGCCATAGAGCCGTAGTTAAAGAGATTTGCCATAGTTATACCTTGCTTGCCATTATGGTGAATCCAGTTATTTGTGATTGTGGGACTGCACTCACCATCCGAAGTTTGGATTGAGAGCTGTATTCCAGGCCAATAAGATGTTCCAGTACCGCATCCTGTAATCTCACAGCTATCAACAAGGGCATTAGAATTTTCAGTGATTTGGATACCATATTGGGTGCAATTTGCAATCTTCGAAGTGATTATCTCCATACTTGCTGGATCATCCTCGCCTATTGCAGAAAAATGGACCGCCTTTCTATGCTGGTCTATAAAGCAGTCTGAGATAAGTACTGGACTATTTAATGCATGTATTGCATACGCATTTATATCATCAGTATGAGAGATACGGCAGTATCTAAATATACTCTGATTATTCTCGTCTTCCAATCGTATGCCAAACCAGGGCTCACTATTTTGTCCGTAAAAATATATAGAATCTGATTCCGTTCCTTCTGCAATTATATGACCCTGGGCGGTGATTTGGAATTCTCCCTGCACCTCAACTACTACACCTGGTTCAACCTCTAACATTTCTCCGGCTGGCACGGTAATATCGCCGACAACAAAATATGGACTATTTTCAGCCGTCCATGTTCCATACTGCTCTCCCGAAACCTCTGTACCTGGAAATCCTTCGCATCCATCTGCAAGCGCATATAGCCAACCATCATGAAGTCCTCCCAAAAGGTCTGGATAACCATTACCATCAATATCCTCTATCCAATATGCAGACTCAACATTATCTGCCATATTCTTTTGCCATAATATAGCGCCTGTTTCGCCATCAATAGCATAAAATACACAAGTTGTATATCCTGTACCACCCGCAATATCCCAGATTCCATCTCCTGTAATATCCGAAACAGCAACTGATGTAAATACCTGATCCGCTGCTGGGGTTGACCATAATATCTCACCATTAGAGGCATCTATACAATAGAAGGAATTCAGCCCTGTTCCAGATGGGAGAAGCTCTGGAAATCCATTATCGTTAATATCTGGGAGAAGAGAAAGGTCGGTTATCTGTGAACTTATACTTCCAAGTGTATTTATCCATAAAGGCATTCCATTTACCCCGGAATACCCAATAATCTTTCCATCACCTGTACTTACCGCAACATCAGGGGTTCCATCTGAGTTTATATCACCGATAGGTACACCTGTCCAACCGGTGAAAGCAAGGTCCACACTCCACAATTGGGCTCCACTGTCCCCATCCAGGGCTATCACCATGTGTGTTCCCGGATCAGTATCGCCTGTAGTTACAATAACATCAGGGATAGCATCATCATTCAAATCACCTACTTCCCGAATTCCATATACAGCGGCGCGTACTCCAAGAGGATATGTCCATATTTTTGTACCAGTAGAACCATCAAATAAATAGGCACAAGAAGCCTCTATGCCAGAACCTGAGAGAATCTCTGGCACGCCATCTCCGGTTATATCAGTCATCACACTTACCTCATGAATCCTGCCACCACTCGGATGATCCATATGGCTATCATAATCCCAGATTAAACTGCCATCATTTCCTGATATTGCATACACAGTCTTAGTATTATACCCAGCCAAGAGAATATCCTGAACAGAATCGCCGTTTAAGTCCGGAACTGATATAAGTCCCCTTTCAAGAAAACATACATCATATTCAACTCCCCAGATCACTTCTCCATCTATACCTGAAAGACAGTATACGGTATCATTTTCAGCCACTGTAATAACATCTTCATGCCCATCACCATCTATGTCTTCTATTGTTTTGACTGACCTGATATGATGCCAATCCCAGGGATCATTTGGAGCATAAAAGCTCCAGATAACATCCCCACCATCCTTTGCCTGCATATCTGCAGTGAGACTTGTAGCAAGGCATAAGGTTGAAATCATTATGAAGAAAGCTATTCTTTTTGAGTTTTTCATTGTAACTCCTTCCTTGGTATTTAATTTTTTAATTGTCTCTTAGTAGCAACAGCTTATATACAGGCAATTCACTATAAACAGAGCCATTAGCAGAATTTTTTGCTACGAGTTTGTAGAAGTAAATCCCATTTCCTACCGGCACACCAGAATTGTCCAGCCCATCCCAGACAACTTCTTTAATCGCAGCCTGGCTATAACTATCGTCAGCATCTAATTCCCGTACTAGTTGACCCTTAGTATTGTAAATTTTTATCTTGGGCTCAACAAAGTTGTGGGGAATGGAGAATGCAATTTTTGTTTTGTCCTGCATAGGATTAGGATAGTTCTGATATAGAAAAAACCTTGCTGTATCTTCATTTTCAGCATCAATCCCAGCAATGGTTTTATCACCGATGGCGAATTCTCCCAACGAACAGGTAACACAGGAAATACGATGATGCTGAGGCATAATAGTTGATTGGCATGGTATCCAAGGAGCTGAATTATCTGGCCTGAAATATATAGCAAGAGAATCCAAATTCATGCCAGCCACTTCATCAGCAGTATAATGAATAGTAATCTCTGTTGATTCCAGTCCATCAGGATTTCCTGGGGAGGTTACTTTCCAGAGAGTAGGAACAAAGCCTTCTGTATGGTAGGCCCGCGTAATTTCTACATCTATCCAATCTGAATTTCCGGCTGAATCATTGATATCGAGCTCGAGCCTTGTGCTGGCAAATTCAATAGGCGGAGAATCTCCTCCTCTATAATATCGTCGTCTCTTTCCATAATCCTCACCCTCAGAATAGAAGAGATAAGTTTTGCCAGCTAAAGAAAGTCCTGATAATGAGTCACCGTAAGCATGAGCACTGCAAAGAAGGTCAAAAAAGCCACTTTCCTTGATATCGCCATAACCTAAAGCCCAGGCAAATTGATCTTCTGCATTTTCACCCCATATGACAAAGAAATTTACCCGCTCGGAAAGATCAACAATTTCAGGTGGAAGCGAGGAACCATACACTATATAAGTTTCGCCTTGTAAATTATTACAATTGCATGGTCCACTCCCTGCAGGAACGCCAACGATAAGTTCATCTATTCCATCTCCATCCAGATCGGCTGATAAAATCGAGTGTCCCGCCACATCTCCTTCATCAGCACCAATAACTCTTGTCATTGCCCCATCATAAGATTCTACCTCAATAATATCTACTTCGGATATAGATTCATGGCCATATAGTACAAATACTTCTCCACAATCTGGACGATTATTATCAATTCCATCAGCCCATTTTGCCACTACTACAGCATCATAATAGCCATCACCATTTATATCTCCAGAGGCACAAGCAAAGCCGAGCTGATCATGCGCATCGGTTCCTATGATCCTTGTATATGGCCATGAAGTGACAAGCATATCCATCTGGTATTGATTGCGGATAGTAGAATTACCATATATGATGTATGCTTCGCCACAAACTTCTGCAGGCTTACTACTCTTTAATGTGCCACTTGTTAATGTGCCACTTGCTTGTTCAGCGCCTATCACAAGATCAGCATAGCCATCGCCGTTTATATCCCCGGAGCAGATGCTACTTCCAAGGTGGTCATCGGCATGCATGCCATAGATAATGGTATGGGTTACAGTTGTCAGTATAAGGTCTATCTCACGGATATCTGGAAGCCCTTCGTCTCCGTAAATAACATATATTTCTCCTGAGCCAATTCTATTTTCACCTGGACCGCAGGCTGGTGGTGCACCTATTATTATATCATCAATTCCATCTCCATCAATATCTCCAGATCCAAGAGAACTGCCGAGAAAGTCCCCATAATTTTTCCCAAGTATTCGGGTAAATCTCGGATTGTCTTCCCCGAACCATATTGAGGGGACAGATGAGAGGTCTTGGCTCCCCCATACTACATAAGTCTTGCCGGCATAAAGGCGTGTGCTTGAGACAGAGGCAAAATTCGCACCAATAAGAGCATCGTCAAATCCATCATTATTAAAGTCCCCTACTGCAACTACGCCACCACAATGGTCGGTATCATCTTCTCCATAGAGAAAGGTGGTGGGTATCTGTGGATTAGAAAGGCTTATCAAGGCGATTGACTCAATATTTGCTCCGCCATACACAATAACTGCCTCACCAGTGGCATTTCCAGAATTAGAGATTCCATCAGCATTAAACGCGCCGATAATTATATCTTCATATCCGTCACCATTAAAATCTCCTGCGGCGATACTCTGTCCTGAATAATCTCCTGAATCTGCACCAACTATACCCGTGGTGTCTGGAAAACTGACCGCCTTATGCGGGTAACTTGCTCCACAGAGAGTTAATGGGATTATAACAAATGCTAAGATTAACCAGCTAATTTTTTTCATCTTATCCCCTTCCGATTATACTTTTCTGTTATTACTTCTTATAGATTAAAGTATTTGCTTCGCCAATCCTTCACCTTTGCTTCTGCCTTTGCTTTGCGATACCACTCGTTATATATTCGGTTTTCTTTTTGCCGCAACAGCTTAGCTCTTAACTCTTCCTTTTCTTCCTCGAAATTTTGCATATCAGGAACTTGATATTCGAGAATTTTCGCCACATAATATCCATTCGTACCGGGGATAAGTCCTGTAATTCCCCCCTCTTCTTTTACTGCAAGAATAGCATTAACAAGTCTATCTTCTCTACCTATACCTGATATATAACTTTCCTTTTTAAGGAAATCGGTAGTTTTAATTTCCAAACCATATTGTTCTGCAATATCGTAGAAATTTTCTGGAGTTATTTTAGTAGCTATACTATCAGCCATTTCTCCAACCCGTCGCAGTTTCTTCTTTTTTTCTATTTCTGATACAATTCTGTCTCTCACTTTCTCAATATCTTCATAATGTTCACCAATCTTGTAAGATACCATTGCAATGATGTAATCTCCGTTATCAGTTTGAAATGGTTCTGCCACGCTGCCAACCTTATTGGAAAAGGCAAAATCAATCAGCATTTTGGCCCTCCCAATATCAGGAAGATAGCTGCTTTCTTTTTCAAATTCAGGAGTTTCTTGCACTTCATATCCCATATCTTTTGCCACTTTTTCAAAATCCTCTTCTTGGCAGAGATTATATAGGTTAAACGCAGCTTGTTCCAGATTCTGTCGGGTTGCAGCACTCGGAGCCTCTCTTATCAAAATATGACTTGCTTTAACCTCTTTTTCACCCTGATCATTGTATCGTATATCTGTAACTTTTATAATATGCCACCCAAATCGTGACTTAATTGGCTCGCTTATTTCACCCACATTTAGAGCAAAAGCCGCTTCTTCAAATTCAGGCACCATTCTTCCTCTGCCAAAGAATCCCAGATCTCCACCCCTCTCGGCTGAAGGGTCTTCTGAATACTCCAAAGCCAAATCTTCAAATTTTTCACCCTGCTGCAGCATCTCATAAATCTCATTGATTCGTTCCTCAGCCGCCTTTCTGTCTGCAGGAGTCGGCTCTAAAGGGAGTCGTACATATTTAAGTTTACGCTGAGGAGGTTTTTTATATTCCTCCAAGTGCTGCTCATAATATCTCACTATTTCTGCTTCTGTTACCTCCACCGAATCAATCATTTCAGGGGAAAAAACCATAATATCTGCCTTTGCTTTGGTGTTTTCATCGATATAATGTTCTCGTAGTTCGTAATCGGTGATAACAGCAGTAGACCTGATAATATTTACAAGTTTCTCATAAGGTAAACTCTGAAAATAATAGTCTTCTAACCAACTCCAGTCATAGGATGGGTTCTGAAGTGCGCTAAGATATTTCTGCTGGTCAAATTGCCCCTCTGTTTGGAAGACTTCTGATTGTTTTATCATTGGCAGGGGTTCATTTATCATCTTATTTGCCACTTCTCTTGCAGATACCTCAATACCATATCGTTCAATAGCTTTATTCAAGATTATCATATCCACAAGTTGCTCCCATGTTTGATCATTCAGTCTTCTTATTGTAGTTTCATCCAGTTCAGCATCAGAATTACTTTGTAGATAATTAGAATAGGCATTTTGAAGCATCTGGTAATATTCTTCATAGCGGATTTTCTCTCCAGCAATCTCACCTACATAAGGCTTTTCGCGAAAGATTTCGCTGATTCCCATAGTTGCCATTCCAACGACGAATATAATCGCAATTATCCAGATAATAGGACGAGCCATTTTACGCATCTTATCAAGCATATCAACTCCTTAAAAAGTTTTTCTATAATTAAGGGACAATTTTAGATCCTAAAAAATTTATGCAAGTTTTTTGCTAGAACTTTTTTACAATTTAAGCTTGACAAACTTTTTGCCAACTTTTTCTGATTTGATCAATTAAAATTCAAATCCTCTTTAAGGGATAGTTATGGCAACAGATAAAGATAAGCTTTTTTACCGTATTTTCAAAGAAGATGCTGAAGAGATGGGCATGGATATGAAGGAATTCTATCGCAAGAGAAGAAAGGGACTTTATCCATTTCTTACTCCGGAAAAAAAGGTAGTGTGGCTAAAAAGGGAAATGTTTAAAATTGCAGCAGCAAAGAAAATTTCAGAAACATCCAGCTCTACTCTCAAAAGAAAAAGTCACAGGGGACACAGTCATAAAAACGATATAGATATAGACCTTACAAATATACTTCCACAAGGTAGCTTTAAATATTTCTTCTTAGGTGTTGGGGCTATGCTCATATTGTACCTTGTGGTCAAATTAATTGAAGCGATAATATTGGGTTAAAATGATATTCTTTTGCCAAGATTAGTCAGCACCTGTTTAAGTTGTTTGCCAGCATTGCTCATCTGTTCCGCTGACTTCACAAGAATCGGTTCACCATAAATCACCCGGGCATGAGAAAATGGTAATGGAAGAATAAAATTATCCCATGTTGGAAGTATCAACTTTCTTTTTGCGTCGGCTGACATCGGGATTATCGGTTTTCCTGCTTTATAAGCAAGATATAAAACCCCCTCATGAATATGCTCTTTAGGCCCTCGCGGTCCATCTGGAGTAATCCCAATATCATATTTGTTGATCTTTGAAATCAGCTCTCTCGTGGCTACCGCTCCCCCTCTTGTAGTAGACCCCCGTATTGCGCCATAACCTAATTTTGATAAAGCAAGTGCAATATATTCTCCATCCCGGTGGCGTGAAATCAGCACCTGGATATCCTCAAAGCTATGCTGATAAGCCAAAATAAGCATTCTGTTGTGCCAAAAAGCATAAATAACTGTTTTGTACCTAGATTTTGCCTCATCTACAATATGTTTGTTAATTGTTTGGATACGGAGGCTCCCTATTAGCAATTTAATCAGGTAAGGACCGAATAATTTAACCAGTTTCTTCTTTGTCTTCTGTTTCATTCAAAAAGGAGTGTATAATTTCTGTAACTCTATACGATGCTTTCTTTTCTCCCAGCCCTTTTTTTATTTTCTGCAGATTATTCTGCATCTTGATATAAAGACGAGGATTATCCAAAATTTTTTGTATTTCTGAAACTATCTTTTTGGTACTTGCATGGTGTTGAATCAATTCTGGCACAATCTTCTCTCCCACGATTATATTGGGAAGGGCAATCATATCCACGCGCACCAGCCAGCGAGCAATTAAATAGGAAATCCATGAGGTTTTATACACCGCAATCAAGGGCGTCCCAATGTATGCAGTTTCTAAGCTGGATGTACCAGATTTGCATACAACAAGATCACTGTATTGCATCAATTCATAAGTATCTTCAACAATGGCTACAGAATCACCAACTGGCGAAATAATGCTATTATACAAGGAGTGTGACACGGTATCTACATAAGAGAAAAGAAACTCATATTGACCTCCCTGCAGCTGCTGGACAGTCTCTGTCATAACCGGTAAGATGCGATGGATCTCAATATCTCTACTACCGGGGATGAATCCTAACCACCTCTTTTGTGGATCCAGGTTATATTTTTCCGCAAAGCTCTGTTTAGAAAGCTTCACATCTATCTCTTCTACGATTGGATGGCCTACAAATTCAGCTTCACCTCCCATTGATTCATATATTTTTTTTTCAAATGGAAGTATTGTAGCAATCTTATCAGTGTACTTGATGATTTTGTGAATTCGATTTTTTTTCCAAGCCCATATCTGGGGAGAAATATAATAAAGGACCGAGAAGCCATATTGTTTTGCAATTTTTGCTATGCGTAGATTTAATCCTGGATAATCTACAAGCAAAACAAGATTGGGCTTGCGTAGGATTAATTCCTGTTTTATACGAGACATTACTTTATAGAAGAAGCCTCCATGTTGCAGAACCTCTGCAAATCCCATCACTGCAAAACGCTCAAAGGGATACAAGGTTTCGAATCCTAGCTCTTGCATCTTTGGACCTCCAATGCCCCAAAATTGTATATGAGGTTCAGTTTCTGCAAAGCGTTTTAGCACCTCTGCAGTGTGAATATCTGCTGAACGTTCCCCTACAAGCACAAAAATATTTGGCATAGAGGAGTTTTTAAAAAAGAGTATTTATGTCGTCAAGTTAATTGGGGGATATATAGGCCACAGAGTAAATTATCTTTCTCATATTACTAAAAAATTTTATTTTATAATAAAAATTAAAGGGAGTATAGAATGGATGAAGATTGGGTAATAATATTTCACGCAAGCGGAGAGACAGAAGGGTACCTAGTAAAAGGAAAACTTGAAGATAGCGGCATCCCTGTAAGACTGTCTCAAGAGGCTATTGGAAAAATTTCTGGTCTAACATTGAACGGTTTAGGAGATGTAAAAGTCCTTGTTCCTGCTGACTACAAAGAGAAGGCAAAAAATATATTAGAAAAAGCAATGAATAATGAAAAGGGAAAAGGGAAAAGGGAAAAGGGAAATGAGGAATAAACCACAAGCACCAATGCCCGAAATGCAAAACAGTCAAGCCAAAAAATGTTGGGAACTTGTATGGAGTGCAACAACCGTGTTGTTGCATGCAAAATCACCCAGTAGAATAAGAAATCAGATTCTACAGGGCAAGCGGATTTTGCACTCCAAAAGGCGGATAGAATTTTGGACAAATTTGCCTGCCCCGTAAGGAGTGAAGCGACTGTACGGGGAAATTTGTTTGTTAGAATTTGTTTATTATTTGATATTTGTTATTTGCGATCCGCCAGTTGGCGGAGAATTGTTTCCTGTCTCCTGTTTCCTGTCTCCTTTTCTCCTTTTCTCCTTTTTTCCCTTTCTTCCAGTCTCCCCGTCTCATCTTTTTTCCTGCTTCCATTTTCCGTGGAAAGAAAAAAATTGAAGAAAAAACTTGAGAGGGAACTTTGGGAATGATAAATTTGGTTTCAAATCTTGACATGATTTAAAGGCAGTATTTAAAGTTGACTATAGAAATAGTTTCGTGCTTTTTCGTGTGTTTCGTGGAAAAATAAAAAACTTGACAAGAAATCTTTACAGAGTTCAATTTGTTTATTATGAAAAAACAAAGAAAAGGATTAAAATTGAATGTACAGAGGATAATCTCTAAATGGGATTCTTTCCGCCGGCTGGCGGATAAAATCATTTTTCCTTATCCAGCGGTTGGCGAATTTAATCTTTCATTTGTAGCCCCCCCCACACACACGGATACAATTTATCACAAGTAAGCAAGTTACATAAATTTTACTTTTTATTATTCCCTATTCAGGGAAAATATCTCACAAAAGTTGGAAAGAATAAATTCACTCAGAGCCTGCCTTTCTATTTTTCTTCCCGTAATAGAGAGGCATATGCGGATGGAAGAAACTCCCTTTTGTTTATGCCAGCCCAGAGATGAATGTTCATTATCATAGTTGAGGGAATACTTCTCATCTTATACCGAAAGGTAAATATATGCCCGGGTGAGAGGGAAAAGTAGAAAGCGGGAAAAATTTGGAGGAATAAAATGAGGGGAAAAAGGTTCTTTGTAGGTATAATACTTATCTCTTTAGTATTGTTACCTGCATTAGGTCAAAGTGTAGAGATTGGCGAAGGAGACCTGGATAAGATTGCGGAATACTTCCAGATCAGTTTTTTACCTACCGAGGGGAGGGTCTACTATTGTGAAATAATCAGCGATAATGTACATCTACTTCAGTTAGCAACTGAAAGCCAAAGCGAGTTAATCAATGAGTTGGATGCTACACTGGCTATAGCAGATGCTAATGATTGGAAAGCTGTCATAGATAAGATAAATAACCAGCTATTACCTCTTGCAGATAGTATTGAAGATTCAAAGCAAAAGCAAATGATAAAAGATTTATTGGAGTTGCAGAAATATATATGTGAAATGGAGATAGACTATGTAGGAATTCCTAAGGACTTTGAATCTAATATTACTGATCACTTGACTGGCGATGGGGAATACACCTTGAAGGGCGTATCAGTACATATTTCAGATTGTTCTATTATTACGATTGGTGATACCTCTATACATCTATCAGGTTGTACCAAGCTAACTTTTAGTTATACTCTGCCGAAGATATTCTAACCGCTATCAATTCCTGCAGAATGATTCATAACTAACTCATAAGGGAGCAATACTAAGCATTCTAGTATTGCCCCTTAACAATTTGGGGAAACTATGAAAAATGTTTCTGGGGTATCAGCATTGATTCTTACGATATTTTTCTACGCCTGTGTAACACAAAATCCCTGCCAGGATATCACTATATACAGCAGTAACTCTCTCCCTCAGGCCGGTGGCGTTCTGAATAAGGCTACTCAAAACCAGACTGAACTTGTATTACCTGATTCTATTTCAATTCCTATGCTATCGAGTGATATGATTGAAAGTATGAAAACTTTGCAAGGTGATGCGGTAACAATTTATTATACACCTGATTTATATACGACTGCAAAAAAATGTTCAGAAACCCTGAATAAAGGTGATAGCATAATAACTGAGATCACAGGTATCCAGGCTCCTAACTTTAATATTGTAATTTGCAATGAAGAGGGATTAGTATGGAGTGAATTGCTTGCATCTTGTACGCTCTCTGCCAAGATGGATCCGATGTTTTTTAATGAGCTTCTTTTTGCAGTATTCCACGAACAGGTTGAATATGCAATGGCTACTCCTCCCATAAATCTCTATTCGGATGTCAGAAACAGATTTATAGGAGATGGTATCGCCAATTATGTAATGTGGGGCTGTTATGAGAAACTATATCCTGAAAATTTCTATAAACTTTCACAAATGATACACGATAAATTCTCTAGCAATGAAGAAATATTTGATCTAAAGAAATGGGAGCTTGATACAAGTAGCGTTTCCAACATGATGCCTGAATTTGATCAATTGTGTTACTATGTAGCGCCTTACTTCTGGGCAAAAGTAGTTAGTAAATCTGGCAAAACTGACTTAATAAAAGAATTTATTATGGAATTCACCAACCTACCAGAGAAAGATAAGACACAGGAAAAGGCAGTAGAAATATTAGAAAAGCTAACAAATTTGGATATTCACAAAGAATTGGTGATATCCGCAAAAGAAATACTGGAAAATATCTCAAAATATTGGTTATTTTTTGATGTGCCTGAGGAGATGATTGTGGTATATGGACTTCCTACTGACTCAATATGTTTATCTCTTTATAGTGAAAAAAAGTGCGTTATAGATTATTATTACCTCATCGATAAGTACGAAGTTTCAAATAATCAATTTTGTGAGTTTCTAAACAACTGCGGAAACCAGAAGGAAGGGGGTGAATATTGGATCGCACTTGATTCCTACCCTGAAATCCAAAAAACGGAAGAGGCCTTTATAGTTAAAGAAGGATACGAAAATTATCCTGTAAGATGGGTCAGCTGGTATGGTGCCAATGCATATGCAAAATGGGCAGGAAAGCGATTGCCCACAGAAGCAGAATGGAAAAAGGCAGCTCAGGGGAGAAACTGGCGGTGTAAATATCCATGGCAAAGAATATATATAGAAAATGATGATGCCTGGGACCCAACTCGTTGTAATTGGGATGAGAGTGGGAAGATTGATGGATATGAATTTACAGCCCCGGTAAATGAGTTTGAAAATGGCAAATCTGTCTATGGATGTTATAATATGGTAGGTAATGTATTTGAATGGGTGCAAGACTGGTCAGTTCCCATAGAAAACCTCCCTGTCATAAATCCAGTTGGTGATAAGGGTATTTATAAAATCCATGTAGGTGGATGTTTTAAATACGGAAAATCATGGCAAAATACTTATTCGCGGATAATGGGCTTGCCAAATGCTACTTATTCATGTGTTGGGTTCAGGTGTGCTAAGGATTTGCCAGGCATAGAAGAGTTGCAAAATATTAAACACTTATAACTTTTGTTCCAGTTCTACCCCAAGCTGGATCTTTTGCTTGCAAGTTCACGGGATTAACAAACAAGGTCTTATGGTTTTTATACACCACCATCCCAGGAGGTGCTTTTCGAGGTTTTGATACATATCTAATCTGAGTGTAATCAACAGGCACTTTGGTGGAATGCTTCGCCTTACTATAGTAGGCTGCCAGACTTGCCGCTGCCTCAATCACCTGCTCTGGTAAATTCTCTCGCTTTTCTGGATTTTGTACAACTACATGGGCTCCATGATATATTCTGCTATGAAAGAACCAATCATAAGGTCTTGCAAATCTGATAGTAAGTTCATCATTTTGCCTACTCGTTTTTCCTACCAGAATTTTCCATTTTGTCTTTCCCACCTGAATGGAAAAATTTCGGAAGGGCAAACTCTCACTCTTACCATGCTTCTTCTTATCTTCATGAAACTCATCTCGAAACTCATTAATCTCCTCCAAAGAGGCTGCTTCTTTTACTCTTTCTATCTTGTCTAAGACAGCTTTCAATTCCACCCTTATACGAGAAATGTATGCATCAAGCTTCTTGCCGCCAGACTTCGCTTTTTGGTATTTTTTAAAATAGTGTTGCATATTTTCCTGAGGCGTCCATTCTGGCTGAAGTGGGATGATAACATAAGGAGCCGTATCAACAAAATAGTTTTTTACCCGTACTTCTTTCTGCCCTTTTTCTATTTCACCGAGGTGTATCTTCAAGAGTTCTCCATAAACCTTCCACTTTTCAGCATCCTTCATCTTCCCAAGTTTATTTTCATGCGTTTGAATTTTCTCTTTGAGGTGCTCAGCTTTCTTTTCTAATCCCCTTATTATTTGTGATTTTACTTGCTTAAGCTGGAGTCTCACACATTTGTGTTCATAATAATATATAAAAGCCTCATTTACGGTTGAGAAAGGGGCTGCTGCCGGGGTTTCAATAATTAAAGATAGACATTCCTGCTTTTCATCATAGAAGAGATTTTTACCACCCGTAGCAATGGCTGTTTTTAGCGAAGTTATCTTCTGTTTAACATCACTTATGATGGACCAAAATTCTTCAGTGGGCGTTTCAGGAGCAAAGCGAGATGAAAGAAATTTTGGTACCTGGCTGAAAAGTCTGATAAATTCCTGCCAGGTTTCAGGAAGTTTCTCGCCCACACGCTCCATAAATTCTTCCTTTGATAAAGCAAAAATATATGGCTTCTCTCTCAGTGGTGGAGGAAAATAGGGAATTCCAGGAAATATTTGTCTGTAACGAGTCTGGCTAAAGGTAACTCTTTTATGGCTATCAATAATCTGCAGCTTTTCATCAGAATTCTTAAAGGCAAGGATAATGTTTTCATATCGAGGGATAAGTTCACAAATGAGAAGATAATGTCTTTTACCACTGTAACCACTTGCTTTTTCAAATGTGAAGTAAATCACTTTATCTTTATCTGCAATCTCAATCTTTATAAGTGTGCTTTTCAATAGATGCTGGCTTATAGTTTTGGTAAAGGACGAAGTTTTACCGGATTCCAAGTTGGTGTTTGTCAAAAAGCAAAGAGGGTCACCAGAAAATAAACTGAAAAAAAGATTACTATGAGGGGTAAACCCCAAAATATATTTATCTCTATCCTTTTTCAGGGAGTTCAATCTCTGATTTAAAAGGAATTTTTGTGCTTCAGCAGTCCATATGTCTAAGAATACAAAGTCCATAAAGTCTCTTAAAAGGGAGAAAATCTGAGGCGTTACCTCTTAATTATCAAAAGATCTCAAAAAACCATGATAAAACACTGAATTTACAATTGATAGGATATAGTAAATTATATTTAATAGGTTTATATTCCCAGAATTCCCAAGAGCACCCCAGCAGCCACAGCTGATCCAATCACACCCGCCACATTTGGAGCCATAGCATGCATAAGAAGATAATTATTTTTATTATATTTTTGCCCTACTTGTTGGACTACTCTTGCAGAGTCAGGAACTGCGGATACACCTGCAGCACCAATTAGGGGATTGATTTTTTCTTTTAAGAAAAGATTCATCAGTTTAGCAAATAGAATACCGGCAGCTGTAGCTATACAAAAAGCCAAGGCTCCTAGGAGAAAAATTTTAGGTGCAGCTGATGTAAGGAAGACATCCGCCTGCGTGCTGGCGCCGACAGCGACTCCCAATAGTATGGTAACAATATCTATTATAGCATTTCGCGAAACGCTCGCAAGGCGTTCAGTTACTCCGCATTCCTTCAAAAGATTCCCCAAAAATAGCATACCGAGTAGGGCTATAGCCCGTGGAGCAATACTTGCAGTCACCAAAAAGGCTACAATTGGAAAGATAATCTTCTCCTTTTTGCTCACTATGCGCTGCGATTTCATCTGGATTTTACGTTCGGCTTTTGTTGTGAGAAGCCGCATTATTGGCGGCTGAATTATAGGGACAAGTGCCATATATGAATATGCTGCTATAGCAATAGGTCCTAAAAGGTTGGGGGCAAGTTCTGAAGCAAGGAAAATCGATGTTGGGCCATCAGCCCCACCAATTATCCCGATAGAACCTGCTTCTGGCAATGAGAAACCCAGCAAAACCGCGCCTATAAATGTAGCAAATATACCAACTTGAGCAGCAGCACCAAGCAAAATCAGCTTTGGATTAGAAATAAGGGTGCTAAAATCAGTCATAGCACCGATACCTAAAAATATTAGAGGAGGGAATAAGCCATTTCTTACACCAAAATAGATATAACTCATTACCGAGCCTTCATCATAGACCCCCCCAAAGGTAGCAGGAATGTTGCCCAATATTATCCCAAATCCAATTGGAATAAGAAGAAGCGGCTCATAATGCTTCACAATACCAAGTGTGATTAACAAAATGCCAATACCTATCATGATTAGATTTGTATAATGAAAGTGTGCAAAGCCAGTAGTCTCTAAAAAACTAAGTAATTCGCTCATCCTTTACCTACCAGATTATTCTTCTGATATTTCTACGAGTATCTGATCCTCTGCTACGGATTCTCCCTTTTTCACATTTATCTTATTTACAATTCCAGAGACAGGAGCAGCAATCTCTGACTCCATTTTCATTGCTTCGAGGATCACAACTACATCTCCTGCATTAACTTTATCTCCTTCTTTTACAGGCAGATCGACAATGAATCCAGGAAGCGGGGCTTTAACTTTTCCTGGATTAAGCATATCGCTTAATTTTCCACTCAATGTGGGGGGCATAGTTAAAACTCTCTTGGGCTGCTCAAACTTTTCCGGTATACTCCTAAACTCAGGTTCCATTTTGACATTATAGACAATTCCATTAATTTCCACTTTTGCTTCAGTGCCCGTGTATTCGATAACTCTGCCTTCAAACTTTTTCCCATTAATTTGCATCTTGTATGTTTTCATATAGTACTAAATCCTTTTAACCTTTTTGGGGTTCAATATATTTAACCCTTTTTCCTATAGACTAAGTTCGGCATAAAAAATTTTGCGGATTGTTTCCATGAACTTATTTTTGCTCTTTGCATAGTTAGCAAAACCCTGCTTTGATTTTCCACTTCACTTTCATAAAGAAAAATCGTTGTAATAATCGCTGATAAAACTTCTTGGTCCACTGACTGGCTTGCATACTTTGTCCCCCCAGTAACTGATGTAATGCGATTATGTATAGCCTTCTTGGTATTTTTTTGAATTTCGTTCTTCTTTGAGGAAGGCTTTGCAAAGTATTTAAATAAACTTATTATTGCTGTCACAATAGATAAACTGATAAAAACTACTACTATGCCAGTAATAACAATATCCAATGGAGTTGTATTTGTTGCAGAAACTGTTCTTGCCGCAGATTCAGCAGCTTCAGCTCTACAGGTAAACAAAGAGATAAAAAGCCAAGAGCCTAAAAAGCCAAAAAGGGGTGACAGTTTATTTTTTATCATAAAGGAATATTACCATGCTTTCTGGGAGGATTTGTATCTCGCTTTGTGGCTATCATTTCGAGACTGCGAATAAGACGAGCCCTGGTTTTTGCAGGTTCTATAATATCATCGATGTATCCTCTTGAGGCTGCTCTAAAGGGGTTTGCAAACTTTTCTCTATACTCTTCTTCAACTTTAGTTAAATATTCTTCTGGATTTTCCGCCTTTTCTACTTCTCTTCGAAAGGTAATCTCAACAGCCCCTTTAGGTCCCATAACAGCGATCTCTGCCGTGGGCCAGGCATACATAACATCAGCTCGAACATGTCTGCTATTAAAAACACAATATGCACCACCATAGGCTTTTCTAATTATGACAGTGACCTTGGGTACAGTTGCCTCAGCAAACGCATAAAGTATCTTTGCCCCTTCTTTAATAATACCACCATGTTCCTGGGAAAGTCCGGGCAAAAAACCCGGCACATCTTCCAAACAAACCAGTGGTATATGGAAAGCATCACAAAAGCGAACGAATCTTGCTCCCTTTTTTGAAGCATTAATATCAAGGCACCCTGCAAGATATTTCGGTTGATTTGCAACAATCCCAACTGAATGGCCATTCAAATGTGCAAAGCCAATCACTATATTGGGTGCAAAGTAGCGAGCAACTTCTAAAAATTCCCCATTGTCAACAATACTTTTAATAATATCTGTTACATCATAAGGTTTATTGGGATTGTCGGGTACAATATGATTAAGGTCCTCGCAATATCTATCAATAGGATCTGAGCAGGTTTCAACTGGAGCTTCTTCAAGATTGTTATTCGGGATATAACGTAAAAGGTCGCGGATAAGTTTAATTGTTTCCTCTTCATTTTCAGTCACAAAATGTGCAACTCCGCTTCTTTGACCATGCACCATTGCACCACCAAGTGTTTCTGTATCCACATCCTCATTTGTGACGGTTTTCACCACCTTGGGACCTGTCACAAACATATAGCTGGTCTTCTTGGTCATTATAATGAAATCTGTAATAGCAGGAGAATAGACAGCACCACCAGCACAAGGACCAAGTATTGCGGAAATTTGTGGAACCACTCCAGATGCCATGACATTCTTAAGAAAGATATCTGCATAACCAGCGAGGGAATCTACTCCTTCTTGAATACGTGCTCCTCCTGAGTCATTCAAACCAATTATAGGTGCACCCATTTTCATCGCCATATCCATAATTTTGCATATTTTTTCTGAAACTGTCTTTGAAAGAGAGCCTCCAAAAACCGTGAAGTCCTGGGC
The DNA here is from genome assembly GCA_049975325.1 of Cloacimonadia bacterium. Taxonomy (GTDB): domain Bacteria; phylum Cloacimonadota; class Cloacimonadia; order JGIOTU-2; family JBNGDW01; genus JBNGDW01. The sequence continues at coordinate 47,448 of JBNGDW010000001.1, forward strand.
AAAAACATAAACAAGACGGCCACTAATTGTGCCACACCCTGTAACAACACCATCTCCAAGGAATTTCTGCTTATCCATACCAAAGTCTGTGCATCTATGTGTAACAAACATATCATATTCTTCAAAACTATCAGGGTCGAGAAGCAACTGAATCCGTTCTCGCGCAGTTAGCTTGCCTTTTTTGTGCTGAGCCATGATTCTCTTTTCACCGCCGCCCAGAAGTGCTTCTGCCCGTTTTGCCTTTAAACTTGCTAATGATTCTTCTTTAGTCATAATTATCCTTCTATTTATAATGTTAGCTTTGTTAAAGCCATTTTTCAGTGGTTAGTTTATTTTATTATGTAAACAATTAGTGCGGATACATACAAAGTTCCACAAGCACCCCATTTAGTGCTTTCGGATGTACAAATGCAACTTTAGTACCACGAGAGCCTTTGCGCGGTTTCTCGTCAATTAGTCTGATTCTGTTGCGTTTTAACATACCAAGTTTTTCTTCTATATCTTCTACTTCTATTGCAATATGATGTATCCCTTCCCCCCGCTTCTCTAAAAATTTTGCAATAGGACTTTCTGCGTCTGTAGGTTCAAGAAGTTCAATATGGCTTTCACCGATTGTGATAAATGCTACTTTTACCTTTTGTTCCGGGACCTCTTCCCTACTCTCAATCAGGAAACCAAAATCAGAATAACGGGCAGTCGCATCTCCAAGGTCTCTTACTGCTATACCGATATGATCAAGTTTATACATATTACTTCGCTCTCCTATTCATATTCCAGGTTAGGGGATGACATTCTCGTTTGAAGATCATATTCTTCGCCTGCTAATGATTCTCCTAACTTTAAAGCCTTTAAGTTAAGTGGTACGTATTTTTCTCTTACTCGTTTTTTGACTGCCTCACTGAGAGAATCCATTGTAACGATTCCTGTAGATTTGCACAAAAATGATAAAGCAATAATGTTTGTAACGATGGCATTTTTAATATGTTTTATCGCCAATTCAGTAAAAGGCAGGCCTATACTTTCCCCCTCAATCGGATTCACATGGTCAATATTAGTGGTATCGTAAATAAATATACCGTTTGGTTTTAAAAAAGGTAGGAACTTATCAGTCGCTTCTTGAGTAAGGCATAGTAGTATATCAAGATTAATTGCGCGTGGGAAATAAATTTCCTTATCACTTATTATTACATCAGCTCTGCTAGAGCCTCCACGAGATTCTGGACCATAACTTTGAGACTGTAAAGCCTTTTTACCATCAAGTATAGCAGCTTCTGCCAGGATAATTCCTGCCAATATTAAACCCTGTCCCCCGCTTCCACTTAACCTTACTTCTACCTTCATGTATTCTCCTTATCGGTATCTAATTTAGAGATAGTTTCTTTTGTCTGGGATTTTTGCTGGCTTTGAGCACTCTCCTGTCTAATTTTCTCGACTAATTGGGCATATTTTTCTGTAAACTCAGGCTTATCTTCATCATATAGAATACCCCTGATAATTTTCCCTTCCTTCTTTTCAGGGGGTAACTTCTCATACGCTTGAATTGGAATAGTATTGTTTTTTTGCCATTCCAACATTTCTACAGGAGACGACTGATTATTTAGTCTGCCAAAGGCTATAGGGCACTGTGAGAGGACTTCCACCACAGAGAACCCTTTTTTCTGAATAGCCTTTTCAAATATTTGGCGGGCTTCAATGGTGTGAAATGCAGTAGTGCGTGCAACAAAGCTTGCGCCTGCACAGTGGGAAAGCTCTGCTAAATCAAAAATTTGCTCAAGTGCTCCGTATGGAGCTGTTGTAGCACGACTTCCTGGTGGGGTCGTAGGGGATACCTGCCCTCCTGTCATCCCATAAATATTATTATTAATTATGATTACCGTAAGATCAATATTTCTCCTTGCCGCATGAATGAGATGATTACCACCAATGGCTGCAGCATCACCATCTCCTGTAATAACAATAACATTAAGTTCAGGCTTTGCGAATTTAATTCCAGTCGCATAGGTAATTGCGCGTCCATGAGTGGTATGCAAGGTATTAAAATCTACATAAACAGGCATCCTGCTGGAACAACCAATTCCAGAGACCATAACAATATCATCCTTTTCAATACCGAGATTGTAAATCGCTCGTAGTAGGTCACCAAGAATAATACCATTACCGCATCCCGGACACCATACATGGGGAAACTTCTTATGATGGCGTAGATATTGATGTATTACTTTCTGCGGTATATTTTTCATAATACCTCATCAATCTTATGGAGAATTTCAGAAGGTGTAATGATCTCTCCATTATACTTCTGGAGCTTAATAAACTTTGAATGCTGACCATACTTTGTTACTCGTTTCACCTCGTTTATGAGTTGGCCTTGATTTAACTCTGCAATAACAACTGCCTTTGTGTTTTCTAACATCATTTCAACATCATAATCAGGGAAGGGCCATATTGTAAGAGGCCTGATTAATCCTATCTTTATCCCCTTTTTGCGTGCTTCAATAACTGCTTCTTTGGCAGCACGAGCCACAACTCCAGCCGCAAAGATAGCAATATCTGCATCATCCATCTTAAACGATTCTACCTGAATAATATCATCAAGATTGTCAACTATCTTCTTTCGCAATCTTTCCATCATTTCTTCCACTTCCCATGGAACCTGTGTAGGAAAACCATTCTCATCATGGGCAAGTCCAGTTACATGAAAGCGATATCCTTCCCCAAAATTGGCAAGTGGAGATATATATTTCGGATTTTTTTTATAATGTTTGTACCACTCGGGAGGTACACTTGGCTTTATTCGGTTAATAATACGAAGTTGATCTTTCGGTGGTAACAGGACCGAATCTCTCATATGAGCTATTACTTCATCAAGGAGTAATATAACAGGTGTACGATACTTTTCTGCCAGATTAAATGCACGAATAGTTAATGTATAACACTCACGAACTGAGTCGGGGTAGAGTGCAATAACCGGATGGTCACCATGAGTGCCCCATCGTGCTTGCATGAGGTCTCCCTGGGCAGGACTTGTAGGCAATCCAGTACTGGGACCGCCACGCTGTACATTTACAACCACACATGGGATTTCCGCCATCATACCAAATCCCAAATTTTCCTGCATAAGTGAAAACCCGGGACCACTCGTGGCTGTCATTGATTTTAATCCAGCAAGACTTGCCCCGAGAATACATCCCATACTTGAGAGCTCATCTTCCATCTGGATAAATTTACCCCCTATTCTGGGAAGTTCTTGAGATAATATCTCGGCAATTTCAGTGGATGGGGTGATAGGATATCCTGCAAAAAAGCGCATACCTGCATCCATCGCTCCTAAGGCAACTGCAGCATTCCCTTGAAGTAGTTGCGGAGACTGCTCACTTTTTGACACTTTTCCTCCTCTCCTCTTGTGCTGCACCAGTTATTGCATAATCAGGACAAAGCATATCACATTTCTCACAATGGATACATTTCTCCGGGTACTTAACATATGGGGCACCATCAGGAAGGGTGCCTAAAACACCTGTCGGACAGATCGCAACACAAATGCCACATCTTTTACACCAGTCATAGTATATGTAAACCGGAGATTCTTCATAATCTTCAGGTTTTTCTATCTTTCTTTCTTTCACATTGGTGAGGTTGACTGAATCTGCCTCACTTTCTTTAATTATCTTGCCTTGAAAGTTCTTTTTCATGTGCCTCCTGTAAAGAACCCAAAATTACTTGTCAAAAAAAAGTAAATTTTTATCGAAACTTTTAATACAATAATCTGTTATAGAAGCTCTCAACACTCAATCCATCCCTTGCTACCTGAGTTATCCTGTTGTGAAAGGTTTTGATACACGACCGCAATTTCCCACATAAATCCTTCACCTACTTTCAATCTTTATGCTAATTATCTGAATTCCTTTATAATAGTGCTTAAGAATATCTTCAGCTTTGTAACCGGATTCTGCCATTTGAAGGGCGCCAATCTGACACATACCTACTCCATGCCCAGAACCTTTACCTTGAAAGAGGAGACTATCACCCTGATCTTCTACAATAAACAATGATGAAGGAAGATTATCAAAGGTATTTCTAATATTGAGCTCGCCATCAAATACTAATTTACCACTGGTACCGCATAATTCTATTGCCAGGGCTCTACCTGAAACCCCTCGAGATAAAATATTAATTCCCTCATATCGCCCAAAATCTATAATCGAATTACAATAATTTTCCACTGCTTTTTTCGAAATCGTTTTCTGCCATGAGTATGTATTTTTTATCCAACCAGTTGTCTCCTCTGTATTACAAAATACTTGCTGGGAAGATTCAATCCATGAAGCCACATTCCTCTCTTTGGTGAGATCTACAGATCTTTGGGTTGTACCATCATAAGTCCCCGCAAGGTAGGGCACATCTTCCCCTCCCCACACATTGCTGCTCGACTCTGTATGCCCTCCACAATTTGTTGAATAGACTGCATTGATTATTTCATCTTGATATGTTCCAACTTGATAGGCAGTGGCTCTTACCGCCAGATTGACCTGTTCAGAAATATCAGAAATACCTGAGAAAACCTGGCAATGGGTACTGGCGCACAAATCAAAAGCATCATCTTTATGATGACCATGAAGAATTTTGTACAGCGCTTCAGCGCGGGCAGCTATTGCCTGGGCTTTAAGCACCTCCAAAGGTGCATCAGCACCAATTTCATTTGGCAGAACCCCTGCAATATAGTCTTCTAACTCGACCGAAGAAATAAGATGAAGAGTGCCAGCAGGATTAAGATCTACTTTAAGCTTGCCTCTGTAAGACCGGGTTACGAATTCCTTCGGGTTCCAGAAATTGGTACGGGGAACCTGAAATACGGTAATTGGTTGGTCTGAAATAAGATAAAGTGGAGGAGAGAAGAAATAACTTTTCCCATCTTTTGCGTTATACACCTGAACATTTGCATTTGAGAATGCATATTCTTCTATCACCCAACCATCAGGCTCGCATACATTTTGGGCAGATTCATAGGTCAAAAACCTTTCCTTTAAAAATACAGCATAACCAGTAATTACCTCTAAAATCCCATCTTCATAGTGAAGTTCGGTATAAGGCTCTGCATAGCATTCTGGAAAGTTTTGGATAAATGCTTCTGCTTCTCTGCGAGTGGGAAATCGATCTACACCAACTCGCCAATAAGGTGAAACTTCAAGCGGCTTTTCTATTTCTATGAAAAGCTCTGGCTGATAAAAATCTATTCTGAAGGGTGAGCCGCTTTCAACAATAGTAAGGTCACCCGGGGCTGTTAGATGAATTTGGGTGGTATTCGGGACAATCTCTACATCTATGTAAAGCTGATTGTCCTCAACTGATAGAGCGTGCAGCAGAACGGGCAATAATAGTATGAATATGCTGTAAAAAAATCGTTTCAACATTATGAAACTTTAGTGCCAGCAGGAATGTCCTTATCAGTAGTAAGCAGAGTTAGGTTTGAATTATCCGCTGCAGCAAGTAACATCCCCTCAGACTTTTCTCCTCTAATAATAGCAGTCTCGAGATTATTCACCACAACTATATTCTTGCCTATAAGCTCCTCCGGTGAATAATATTCTGCAATGCCTGCCACAATCTGTTTCTCTTGATTATCTAAATTTAGTTGCAACTTCAGGAGCTTATCAGCACCCCTGATTTTCTCTGCTTTTATGATTTTTGCTACGCGTAGGTCTAATTTTTGAAATGTACTGATATCGATATTTTCGCTCATAATAATCCTCTCTTTTTTAGTAGATTGTTCACTGACTTTGCTTTCTGTTTTCAATTTTTCTATCTGCCTTTCAATAAGTTTATCCGGAATTTTTTTAAACGCAGGTTCTATTTTACCAATTTTTATAGACTCCTTTAATGGTTGTGAAAGCCATCTCCAGCCATATTCCTCTATAGAGCGAGAGAAGCCCATCATTTTCCAGATTTTCTCTGCAGAAGAGGGAATAATCGGATATAATATTACCACAAGATTCCGAATAAGTTCACCACAGATATACATCGTTTCGGCAGTTTTTAATGGCTCAGTTTTAATCGTATGCCATGGACTCTCACTATCAAAATATTGATTACCAAAGCGAGCAAGATCAACAGCATATCGTGCTGCCTTGCGTACTTTAAATGTTTGATAACATTCTTTTATGGTATTACTTCTGTTTGCGATCTCCTGGAGAATAAGTTTTCCTTTTGGAGATATTTCTTTAACATATGGAATCTCATGTCTGAAATGAGCGCTGGAAAATTTAAGCACGCGATTCACAAAATTGCCAAAGACATCTGCCATATCAGAATTGTATTGTAGCTGAAATTCTTTCCATACAAAATCTGCATCTTTATTTTCTGGGGCATTACTTGCCAGATAATATCTAAGTGAATCAGCAGAAAAGTTATCTAAAAAGTCAAGTATCCATACTGCCCAATCTTTGCTTGTGGATATTTTTCTCCCTTCAAGGTTAAGATATTCATTTGCAGGCACATCATAAGGTAAGACATAATTTTCATCCTGTCCCATGAGCACTGCTGGCCAGATGATCGTATGAAATGGAATATTATCTTTGCCAATGAAATGAATTAGTTTAGTTTCCGGGTCTAACCAGTATTCTTTCCATTTCTCAGGTTCCCCTATCTTTTGTGCCCATTCTACTGTAGAGGAAAGATATCCAATTGGGGCTTCAAACCATACATAAAGCACCTTACCTTTTGCTTCTTCAAGCGGCACAGGTATTCCCCAATCAAGGTCACGAGTTATTGCTCTTTCTCTAACTCCGCTATCCAGCCAGCCAAGAATAAACCTTTTCACATTATCCTTCCACTCTACTTTACTTTCAACCCAGGAGCGAAGCCGCGGTTCAAACTTTGGAAGATCCAAAAACCAGTTTTTAGTTTCTCGCACTTCAGGAGTGCTACCACAGTTAATACAAACTGGATTAATCAGTTCGATCGCATCGATAAGCTTACCACAAACATCACACTGATCACCACGTGCCCCAGGAGCATGACAATATGGGCACTCTCCTTCTATATAACGATCAGGGAGAAAACGTTTACAATGTGGACAATACAACTGCTTGGTAAGATGCGATGTTATATAGCCATTTTTTAGAAGTTGTAAAAAAAATTGCTGAGATATTTTGTAATGGATAGGTCTGTCAGTTTCTGAATAATTATCAAAAGAAAAGTTCAAGCCCTGAAATGCATCGACAATCCTTTTGTGGTATTTTGCAACAATTTCTTTGGGCGAAACATTTTCTTGGCTGGCTTTTATTGAAATGGGGGCTCCATGCTCATCTGAACCGCAGATATAAATCACATCATTTCCGCACAATTTTTGAAATCGAACGAATATATCAGCAGGAAGATACGCTCCTGCAATATGTCCTATATGCAGATCTCCATTTGCATAGGGT
>JBNGDW010000002.1:0-17006 GCA_049975325.1 Cloacimonadia bacterium
CCCTGCAGCAAGCATGGTGGGAAAAGGTGTCCAGAAGGGCATTTTAGATGCATGAGAGATATTACACCAGATAGAGTTTTAAATGTTATACTTTCGCAATTAGAAAAGCCTCTCTTAGTTAAGAGATCCAATTAAGCAGAAAATGCCATTAGCATATTATATATATAAATATCCCTATAAACTCATTTGGCACATTCTAAAAATCTTCAGAAGAAAGCCAAAAGTTGTATTTTACTGCGCAGACCCTATTGATTTTATAATCTTTAAACCTGTGCAAAAATATCTTCCTGAAATACCTATTGTCGTAAAAAATAAAAGAACTGCTAATTATCTAAAACAAAATAATATAAAGTACCAGAAGATGCCAAGTTTTCCTGATGCGGTGATAATGTGCCGTCATGCTGCACACAAATTTCCGGAGGGAAAAATAGTTAAAGTGGGTATGCGGCATGGTGCCTATCATTTTAAAAGGTTCACAAATCCTAGAAACTATAATGCTTTCGATTTATACTTACTAACCAGTTCAGCGGAACTAAAATTTGCTGAATCACTCATGATAAGTTCTGCAAAAGCAGTCGGTTTCCCAAAGTTGGACTCAGCATTTGATGGAACTTACGGCAATGATTATCTAACTAATCTCAAAAACAATATGAACCTTGATGAAAATAAAAAAACTGTCGTTTTTTCAGCAACATGGGATAAATCGGGAATGTCGGCAATTGATAAATGGTATAACAAGTTGGATAGGCTTAGCAAACTATATAATATTTTAGTAACTGTACATCCATGGACATTGCAAAAATATATTCAAAGGCTCAAATCGTATTCCACTATCTATTTTATTGAAAGTCCCGATATTTTACCATATTTAATGATTGCAGATGTTTTGGTAAGTGATACTAGCTCCATAATTGGTGAATTTTGTGCTCTTGATAAGCCGATAATCACTTTTCGTGCTCCGCAGGGTAAACATTCTATTCCAGAAATTAGAGAAATGATTAAGAATATAAGTATTCAGATTAATAATTTTGAGGAGATTTATGACGCGATAAAGCGTTGCCTGAAAAACCCAAAGGAAAAATCTCCTGAGCGGAAAGCAGCAAATAAAATAATGTTTGATAATTTAGATGGGAAGGCCGGGGAAAGAGCAGCAAGAGAAATTGAAAAATTGCTTAAAGAAAAAGGGTTAATGTAGAGAGGGAAAGGTAAAGAAATGCATTATAAAGAATGCAATAGTCCTAAAATAAAGTATATATTAACTTTAGTTTGTCTTTTTTTTCTGATTTCTACGAGTCTAATTTTTGCCTCTTCAAAATCGGAGTGGACTATTCTTATCTATATGGCTGCCGACAACAATTTGAGTCAAGCTGCTTTTGACGACATAAACGAGATGGAAGCAGTTATTTATAATGATTCAGTAAAGGTAATTGTGCAGATTGACCCAGCAGATGATTTAAATCATCCGCCATATTTCACAAATGCCAGAAGATATAAGATCGTTCATGATGAAAATCCTGATTCAATTGGCTCTATTCTATTAGCCGATTTAGGTGAAATCAATTCAGCAGACCCAGATGAAATCTCTGAGTTTGCAAATTGGGGATTTAATAGATATCCGGCTAAGAAAAGAATGCTAATTCTCTGGAACCACGGAGATGGCTGGTATAAGGATGAGCCACCTACAAAGTCTGTATGCTACGACAATCACCCTCAAGACGAACTAAGTGTGGCTGGTGGTGAACTTCGTCAGGCAATATCAAATATAAATTTTCATCTTGATATCCTTGCTTTTGACGCCTGTCTGATGCAGATGGCAGAAGTAATAGGCGAAATTTATGAATTTTGTGATTTGGTGGTGGGTTCAGAAGGGACGGTGCCAGAAGATGGGTTCCCGTATGGCGATATTACCTATCATCACGATGGTATATTAGATTATCTCGTGAGCAATCCTACTTGTAGCCCAAAAGAATTCGCAGAAAAAATAGTAGATAGATACATCAATTCCTATCTCCCAGGTGGCTCTCAGGCATCAGCAGATAATATTTCTCTTTCCGCTATCGACACAAAGCACTTTCCTGAATTCCAAGATAGGCTACTCTCTTTCACTCAGGAATATTCAGATACGCTTTATAATGATATTTATAAAGATGTTCACTCAAACTGCCAAAAGTTCAACGGTTCAGTGGATCTCTACCAGTTTTTCGATCAACTTAAAGGTTATCAAGAGTTTCAGCAGATTGCTGATAAAATTGTATCTACTATAGACTCTTTAGTCGTGAAATCTATTGCTATCTACAATGGAAGCACTATCCACAAATTTGGAAAACTGTCTGCTTATTTTTCCTTCCTGCATTCGGAAGCCTTTTTTAATAATTGGTGGGATAGAGAGTATTATCAACTTATTTTTGTAAAAAATACACGCTGGGATAGGTTTCTCAACTTTTGTAATAATAACGATGCATATCCCCCTATAATCAAAGATTTTTTTATGCACTCGCATGGAAATACGATTCGATTTTCTTGGGAGGCATATGACCCCTCCCTCATTAGATATCAACTTGAATACAAGCCAACCCATGAGGATACGGATTTCTGTACTTTGCCTGACACAGGTTATATCGAGACAACTTCCTATGAACTGCAGTTACCTTTTGACGAATATACCTTCAGGTTAAAAGCTATTGATGAGTTCCAGAATTACAGCCTTTCCTCCCCATATAATTTTATTCATTCGGCAGATATTATTTTCAGATTTTACCCCAATCCTTATGTAGTATCCGATGGGGAGGAGGCAAAATTCAAATTTACAACAGAGAATGCTGAGGCAGCTGAAATATTTATCTACAATGCTGCCGGGGAACTGGTAAAGCATCTGAAAGCCGAGCCGAACAGGGATGAACTACCTTTGTCAGCAGGTGATATGAACCTGGCTTCAGGTATCTATTTTTGTGTGCTCAAAACAGGCAACACCACGAAAGCCCTCAAGATAGCGATAGTTAAGTAAAAATGTGGATAACTTGTGGATAAAAGGGTTCTTGCCTTATTGTTATGTTGTAACATATTGCAATCAAGCAGGTTATACGGAGGGGGCGTTTTTAGGTAAAGTGTATAACTGCAATTCAGAACTTCTTAATTAGCAATAAGTTAGAAAAAAATGGAGGCTGGAAACAAGTTTTTACGGGAGAAACCCAAAGGAAAAGAAACAGGCTATCGAAAAGAATCTATAATTTGAGGACGACTTTGGGGGTAAAGAGGAGCGAATCTTTTATATTGGGAAGGATCAAAAACAAAAAGCTTTCTAAAAAACTATTGATTTCAAGCCCTACTTAAATTTTTCTTCTTCCTCAAAGCTTCTATACAAACTCAGAGAATCAAGATTTTCTTCGTCATCTGCTAAAAGTTTATCAGTCAGTAATCTAGTTATCAATCTCCCTATTCCGGGCCCAAGCATAAAGCCTTGCCCACACATTCCGACAGCAAGGATAAAACCATGAATTTCAGTTTCTCCAAGAATAGGGAATCCATCAGGGGTGGCAGGATATTGTCCTCTCCATGTCCGCCTGACTTTCAGATTTTTTAGCTTAGGGAAAAGATGAATCATCCTTCTGGAAACCTGAGGCAAGAAAACAGAGGTAGAACGACTATCCGTGCCCTTCAAAGGAGGTTCCGGAGTTATACAGAATACTACCTGCCTCTGAATATTCTGATAGAAGTAGTAATTTTGTGAGCCTGGGCCAGGCCGCATATCTACTACCATTGGTTGGAAAAACTTTTTAACAGGCTCGGTGATTCCCCCTTCATGGCTATCAGGCTCCACAGGAATTGTCAAGCCTACCATTTCGCCGATATGCTTTGCCTCATTCCCCGCTGCATTGATAATAAAATTACATCCATACTCGGCCTTATCGGTTTTGACTCCAGCTACAGCGCCACCTTCAGCCAATATATCAATTACTGACTCAGCAAAATGATAATCTACCCCTAACTTTTTGCTCTGGAAATAAAACGCATTTAATGCCAAAAGAGGAGAAGCACTTCCATCCTCAGGAGAAAAAGTTGCCCCTAACAGTCCTTCAGAAACAATGCCTGGCACAAGCTCCTGATATTCTGAAGCTGAAATCCAATCGATATTAAGACCAAAACCTTTTTGAATCTTCAACAAATCCTTTAGCATCTTCTCATCTTCTTCTGTATAGGCTGGGAAAGAATATCCATTCGCCTGCCATTCTATGTCATCCCCATACTCTTCTTTCCATTTAGAAAAGGTATTAATGGATTCGAGGGCAATTTGTATTTTTGCTTTGTCTGAGTGCGTCGCTCGTATCCCCCCGATTGCCCTTTTATTCTGCCCTTGCCCCGGGGAAACCTCTTTTTCAATAACAAGCACACTAAATTTTTCTTGAGCCCAAAACACTGCTGTTGGCACTCCAACAGAACCAGCACCAATGATTATTACATCATAGTTTTTTTTCATGGTCTTAATTCTAAATATTCACAGATAAAATACTACTTTGTAACCCAAAAATTCCAAGATTTAAATACATTTTTTATATAAACTTCATCTATATTTAATCAGAACTAACCGTTATCATTAGCAAACTTACCAAGTGGCACTTCAAAAAATAGGGGCCGCCGAGTTTGCCTTTTTATCTTTTCGGGATTGTATCCTTCTTCACGATACAATTGTAATATCAGGGGTTTACAAGTTTTAGCACCGCAGGAGCCCATTCCGGCACGGGTTATCTGTTTAAGCTGATTCATATCAGTCACACCCATTCTTATCCATTTACGAATTTCACCAGCCGTAACTCGCTCACACCTACAAATTATGGTATCATCTGAAATCTTGGGAATTATTGACTTTGGCAGAGGAACTGTGACAGATCCATCCTGAATGCGAATACCCGCGATTCTCGCTGCGATTTCCTTGGGTGCATAAAACTGAATCACCTGGGTTTTTACTTTGGTATTTCGGACTCGAACCACCTTAAGGTTTTCAAGGAAATTTCCTTCCATATCCACGACCGGGACCACATCTTCCTTCTTAATAGGATAGTTTTTTATTTCATAGGGCACTGACACAATTGGGGTTTGGGAGTTTTTGCGATAATCCACAAGAGTAATAGCAAGAGCAGGACAAACTGTTAGACATTTTTGACAACCATTACACTCACCAGCAAATTCAGGCACGTCGGTGATTCCATCTCCCAGGACCTTAATTAAACCAGAAGGACATACCGAGGCACAGGGGTTACATGGAATTTCTTGAACACAATGAAGCACGGGGAATACTCCTGTCTCTTTTTGAGGAACCTTATAAGGATGAATTTCGCCTGGTGGACTTTTTAGGATTTCTGCCTTTTCACCCCAATCAGCCGGGATCTCTTTTTTGTATTTCCCGAGATCTTTTGCGATGCGCAAACCTGCAATTCTTCCATTGAACATTGCGGATGAGGCTTCTGCAATCTCTTTCGCATCACCAGCAGCATAAACCTTTATTCCGGCCTCCTCTGCTTCTTCCTGAAATTCGCTTATAGGATTAAGTCCCACTGCCACAAGGATAGTATCACATTGGAAACTCATCTCAGTCCCGGATATTGGCACGAAATCGCTGTTCACCCTGGCTATCGTGATGGATTCTACTTTATCTTTGCCATTTGCAGATAGGATTGTGTGAGAAGTATAGATAGGAACACCAAGGCGCTTCAGTTTATCTTTATGTACCTTATATCCACCACATTCAGGCATTGCTTCTGCCAATCCTACAACTTTGATACCTGCTTGCAAGGCATGGTAACCTGCGATCAGACCAACATTGCCACCACCAATAATGAAAATTCTTCTGGCGGGAAGAACCAGATCACGGTTTACAAGCGTTTGAAATGCACCTGCTCCATACACACCTGGCAATGTATTCCCAGGAAAAGACAGCATTTTTTCTCGCGCTCCTGCAGCATTCAGAATCACTTTTGGTTTCACAAGCACATAATTATCATCTTGTAGTATTCCAACCTTCTTGTCGCTAAAAACAAAAAGGGCAGTGCTGTTTGTCCATGCTTGAGCAGAAGGATAACCGGAGAGTTCTTTTGCAAGGGTCTCGGCAATTGTGATTCCACGAGTACCAGCATAGCAGTCCTCTATTGAGCCGAAAAACTTATGCGTCTGCAATACAAGTTTCCCACCCAGTTCGCTTTTATCATCTACAACTATGAGTGGGATTTCATGTTTTGATAATTCAATTGCAGCCGAAAGCCCCGCAGGGCCTCCACCAATAATAAGCACATCTGTCTCAACCTCGGGAATGGGCTTAAATTCAAGGCTTCCTACAACTTCAGGTAATGTGGGAAGCCCTTCACAGCTCTCCACAATCATATTTTTTTCAACCTTTGTCATACATGCTTTTACAGGCAAGCCATTTGCAATCACTGTGCACTGAGAACATTGTCCGTTAGCACAAAATATACCTTGTGGGCTTCCGTCTTTTGGATGATGCCCAAAGATATACACCCCACTTGCAATTAAAGCAGAAGCAATCATCTCATCTTCATAGGCTGCTAATCTGCTACCGTTCCAATAAAAAGGGATTTTGTTTCTTTCTTTTACTTCCAGAATTGGATGATACTCTATCCGTTTCATGTTTTGCTTTTAACTTTTTTCTTTAATCCTTCTATATGACCCTTCCCCACACCTTTTACTTCGCAACCCAGTTCCAAGTACCGCATAATTTTTTCATCATTAATGAAGTTTGAGCAGTCAATAATTAGAGGTGATTTCTTACATGCATTTACAACAAATTCAGGTTCTAATTCGAGATATTGTTGATGCCCGACTGCAAAGACAACAATATCAGCATCGCAAAGGACGTGTTCAATATCCTGACCAACTCGCAAGTTTCCCAATTCAGGCCAGATTTTTACCAGAGGGTCATGCACAGATACAACGGCATCACTTTCAACCAGCTCATCATAAAGTAGTTTAGAAGGAGAATGTCTTGTATCGCCAACATTTTCGAGATACGATACACCGAGAATGACAACATGTTTATCTTCCAAATGTGGACATGCTTGTTTAATAAGCTCAAGGGTATGAAGTGGCATAAGGTCGTTTATATCTACAGAATGTATTGCCATTGGTAGCTGCTCAGGAAGATGAAATATATCCCGAGCCGCCCAGTTAGCTAAAACAGGGTCTTTGGTTAGACAATATCCGCCAACGCCGAGGCTGGGACGACGCATATTGTCATGAGTGCCTTTTCTAACTTTTATTGATTTTATAACTTCGAAAAGGTTAATGCCTGTATTTTCAGCCATTTTTGCCCATTCAAGCATCATTGCGATATTGGTAGCACGATAGGAATTTTCCAGAACCTTGGCAAGCTCGGATGCGTTCGTGTTGTCAAGACGATAAAGTGGATAATTTTGGGTATCAAGCACATTATTTAGAAACTCTTCCGCAAGAGCGGCACTCTTTTTATTCACACCGGAAAAAGTACGCCAGAAATTTCTAATAGAACTGACATATTTTTTGCCCGGCATTACCCGTTCATAAGAATGTGCAATAAGTGGAGGATTGTGCTCAATATCAATTCCTCTTTGCTTGAATTCTTCTTCTAGCACAGGCTTTACAACATGTTCACAGGTTCCTGGAGGTACAGTGGTTTCGACCAATACCAGGCATTCGGGTGAAATATTTTTGCCAATCGCTCTAATCCCTTTTTTAAATGCTGTTAAATCGCAATATCCAGCCTCTGCATTACCTAACTCTGGCTTTGTCGCATCTAATTGGATATCTACCACAACCACATCTGCCAGGCTATATGCATACTCTTGCCAGGTAGCGCGAAGAGTTTTTTTCTCCTGCACGCATCTGGGAAAGATTTTCGGGATTTCCGGGTCCTCTGCCTGCACAGGTGGCTCTCCATTATTAATAACAGGCACTTTCCAGAATGAGCGCCTGGATACTCGTTGAAGTCCGTGAACAAAATACAAAGGGTTGCCCTCCTCATCTTCCGCATCAGCAACTACTGCTGCCATCACGCATCCGACAAACCCCAATCCCTGAACCACAACTATCTTTCGACCAAGGCTTCTTTGTTTTTCTGATATCTCTTTCAATTTTTCGATTTCATCCTCATCCTCTCGCGGAGTCGGAAACTTAAATTCTCGCCCATCAGGTGAGATTGAAATGGACATTTTGCCTCCTACATATACTTTCCTTTTTTAATTACCAACTTAACTTGAGACAGCAAGTTATAAGGAGTAAGTTTATAGGGATTGATTGGCTCACGGCCACATCCCTCCGGGTAAAAGGCTGATTTGCTTACTCTTCTATTAATTTTACTTACTCCAGATAATTTTTAGTTTTTTTCTGTTCTCTGAATTGCCTGTCAAGAATTTCTCAATTTTTGCCTCCTTTATTTTGTGATTAAATAAATTGACTTATATTTTACATTGCCATTATAGGCTAACAAACTTCCAGGAGGTTAAGAATGAAAAAAATAAATGTCAAAGATATTGATGTACAGGGTAAAAAGGTTTTGGCTCGAGTGGACTTCAATGTGCCTCTTGATAAAAACCAAAATATTACCAATGATAAGCGAATCAGAGCTGCTCTGCCTACAATTAACTATCTTATTGAACATAATGCCGTAGTAATACTCCTTTCTCATCTGGGACGACCAAAAGGTAAGATAATCCCTGAATTATCCCTAAAACCTGTAGCAAAGAGGCTTTCAGAGATATTAGGCAGAAAAGTATATATGGCTGATGACTGCGTGGGGGAAGCAACAAAAAGGCTCGTTGCAAACCTTAAACCAGGAGATGTGGCTCTCCTTGAGAATACCAGATTTCATAAAGAAGAGGAGGAAAATGAGCCAGAATTCGCAAAGGAACTGGCAAGCCTGGGAGATGTTTTCGTGAACGATGCTTTTGGAACTGCACATAGAGCCCATGCATCCAATGTAGGTATTGCAAAATACCTCCCATCAGCAGTAGGATTCCTTATGGAAAAGGAAATAGAGTATCTTGGCAAGGCTTTGCAAAATCCCCAGCCTCCATTTACAGCCATCTTAGGAGGAGTAAAAGTTTCTGATAAGATAGATCTCATTACAAACCTCATGGAAAAAGCAGATAATATTCTAATTGGTGGGGCAATGATGTATACCTTTTTGCAGGCGCAAGGATATGAAGTTGGAAATTCAAAGGTTGAACAAGATAAGCTTGATCTTACAAGAGAAATCCTTGCTAAGGCAGAAAAAAGTAAATCCCGATTTATGATGCCTGTTGACACAGTAATGGCAACTGCATTGTCCGAAGATGCAGACTGCACAACAGTATCAATTTCTGAACTAGCACATCCAGAGGAAGTTCGACTGCCTTCTGATAAATCCCTGCCAAAAATCTCAGACTTGATAGGCGTGGATATTGGTGAAAAAACCATTGAAAAATTCACAGAGACAATTAGTGCGTCAAAAACTGTGGTCTGGAACGGCCCTATGGGAGTATTCGAAATAGAAAAATTTGCAAACGGTACAAAAAAGATTGCTGAGGCGTTAGCATCCTGCACGGGTACTACTATTGTCGGCGGGGGTGACACGGCTTCAGCAATAGAAAAGTTTGGATTAGAGGATAAAGTCTCCCATATATCGACAGGTGGTGGGGCTTCACTTGAATTTCTTGCCGGGAAAAAGTTGCCGGGCATAGAAGCTATTCCTGACAAATGAAACAGGCCTGACAATGGGCTGATTTGCATAGAAGCAATTGGCTAAAGAACTCCTTGAAACAATTAAAAACCTTAGCAAAAAGTAAAAAAAATTAGATAATTAAGGTTACCCTTCCATATAACCAATAATTTTCCGATCGGAAAAGCGGAGTAGTTTCATCTCGAAATGAGCTTTAATAAATAATAACCAACTACGCAGCCAATCGCATAATAAGGGAAATCTGTCCATGTAAAAGAAGTTCCAATAAGCGTCCTGCCAATAAAATTCTCCCGAATCTGTTCTAAAAATGGTGCATGCCAGAGCTGAGTAAATTCTAAAGCGGATGTGACAATAAAAACAATCAAGGCAATTTCGTGTGATTTTAATGAGGGATAAATAAAAAATATTACAAGACACCAGAAAATTTCATAAAATATGCCACCTAAGGAATCATTCACCCAACTTGCAAAAGGACCTGTATAAAATTTCGTAGCAAAGCCAAGAGGTATCAAAGCCAGGAGTATAGCCCCTGTAATGATACGCTGAGATTTCCTTCCTTTATTGATAAGTTTCATGCCTGTCAGGCCATTTTAGTAGTTTGCACCATTATCCCGAAATCTTGGATTAATTCGTCTTCAATAGAAGGTGGTATCTGAGCTGTAATTGAGACTTTTTCTTCATAAATTATGTTTTTAATTTTACCCCCTCTTTGTTCGATAGCATAAAGCAATGAACCTAATTGACTGTAATCCACAGAAAATTTGATTGTTGTAATTTTAGTTTTAGCTGTAAGTACGCTTTGCTCGATAGCAGCCTGTGAAGCTTCTGTATACGCCTTTATTAGTCCTCCAATACCAAGCTTTGTCCCTCCAAAATATCGTACTACCACGATACAAATATTAGCCAGAAAGTTTCCTTGCAATACTTTCAGTAAAGGCGATCCGGCAGAGCCTGCTGGTTCGCTCCCATCAGTGCAGTATTCCTGTATAACACCATCTTTGAATAATCGATACGCATAAACGATATGTGTTGCTTTCTTATATGAAGCCTGAACTTCCTGGAGAATATCCGGCAGCTCGGCTTTGTCATTTAAAGGGAAAATCCTGCTAAAGAATCTGGAATCCTTTTTCACAATCTTTGCCCATGATGAGGATGAAACAGTTCTATATGCCTCTTCTACTTTCTTGTTTGACATAAGAAAATTTTTTTTATCCTGCTCTGTATGTCAATAAAATTTTGTTGACATATTTATATAAAGTTACAAATTTTTATCTGTGAATGAAGTGATTTTAGTAAGTGCATGCTTATTGGGTATAAAGTGCCGATATGATGGGAATGGCCAGCGGCATCCAGAAGTTGAAAGGCTCATATCCGCTTATCGCCTCCTCCCAATATGTCCGGAACAGCTGGGAGGACTTCCAACTCCCAGACCTCCGGCAATGTTTATTTTTGGGGATGGGCATGAAACATTGCAGTGCGAAGATAATCTTGTCGATAAATTTGGCAAAAATGTTTCCGAATTTTTTCGTCGAGGAGCATACGAAACTCTCAAAATTTGTAAATTATTCGGCATCAAGCGTGCAATACTAAAAGAAAAAAGCCCATCCTGTGGTCAAAATTACATCTATGTAAAAGAAAAATTGACAAAAGGACAAGGGGTTACTTCATTATTGTTAATTCAAAATGGTATCTCTGTAATAACAGAAGACACCACAAGGAGATTAAATGAAAGGCAAAGTTAAATGGTTTAGTAAAAGCAAGGGATATGGATTTATCTCTGGTGAAGATGGACAGGAATATTTTGTCCATTGGCGCTCTCTTATGGGAGAGGGCTACAAAATCCTCCAAGAGGCAGATGAAGTTGAATTCGATATTGAAGACACAGAGAAGGGTGTTCAAGCAATCAATGTAACTAAATTGACAAAATAAGCATACTAAATTCTATCATCCCAATTTTCTCCACCTCAAATCAAAGATAAGTATTTCCATCAAAGAAAAATCAAAAGATGATTTCCAAGATAGAGAAAGCATATCAGGAGATTGTTGAATATGAAGAGCAGCATTATTCACCTTTTGCGACAAAGAATGAGGCTGCTCTTCGGAGAAAAACCGAAACAAAAAAAAGATTACGCGGTCCCTATGCAATAGACCGTGATAGGATTCTGTATAGTGGTGCATATCGGCGATATCAAGGCAAGACCCAGGTAATCTATTTCTCCACATTCCTTGATGAGGAGATGTCGAACCGAAGCCTGCACACAACCTATGTGTCGCAAATTGCAAGAACGATAGGAAGGGTGCTGGGACTTAATCTCGAATTGATTGAAGCAATCGCATTAGGACACGACCTGGGCCATCCACCCTTCGGACATGACGGAGAAGAAGCATTAAATGAATGCTGCTGTTCCTATGGTATAGGTAAATTTCATCATAATGTAGAAAGCCTCCATATCGTTGACCATATCTCTAACGGTGGAAACGGGCTTAATCTCACATTTCAGGTTCGAGATGGAATAGTTTCGCACGATGGCGAGATTCATGAAGAAAAACTATCCCCGGATAGAAATAAAACAGAAGAAGATATTAAGGCATTCCTCGAAAAAATGAAAGAAGCTGATACTACAAGTACCCCGGGAACGCTTGAGGGATGCGTTGTAAGAATATCGGATACAATCGCTTACATTGGGCAAGATATTGAAGATGCAATTCGTCTGGGATTTCTTACTCGTGATGAACTTCCAAAGACTCCCACGGAAATACTTGGTAAAACAAACAGTGAAATCGTTGATACGCTGGTTACAAGCGTGATTGTAAACAGTTATGGCTATGATTATGTTGCTTTTGATAAAGAAGTTTCCGATGCACTTTATGAACTGAAAAGGTTTAATTACGAAAGAATCTATACTCACCCCAAAATCAAGCAAGCGAAGTCATCTATCCAGATTGGAATGCGCCTGCTTTTCGAAAAATATATGCAGGATATAACCGATCAAAATAAAGAATCGAAAATATTTATCCACTTTCTAAATAACAAAAGTAAGTGCTACTTAGAGGACTTCAATAATGCTGAAAAAGTCCGTGATTTTATAGCTACTATGACAGATAGATATTTTAACGAGGAGCTGAAAGATTATATACTGCCTGGAAGACGGCTTTGATTTTTTGACAACCTAAGTTTGATATATTACCTTTTATAAACAGAAAATCTGTTACTTCTAAAACTATAAAAGTGCGAACAGAGGAGGGGTTCTAAAAACTGTTCGCTTTAGTAAGCGAATAGTTTAGAAAAAAATTTTACCATTAGAAGGAGTAGTTATGGATATAAATCAATTCACAAAGGAGATAGAACAGCTTGAGGTCAAAGCTAAAGAACTGTGGAGGTATCTTTGACTCGGAGGCAAAGGAAAATCAAATTGCTGAATTAGAGAAGAGAATGTCAGACCCAAATTTTTGGGATGATAAGGACAATGCAAAAAAAGTTTCTGCCCAAATAAGCAATCTAAAATCGTCAGTGCAGGTAGCTGACGAACTAATGACCCGAATAGAGGAGTTAAAGACATTTGCAAATCTCTTACAAGAAGAGCAGGATGAAGAGCTCGCTAATGAAGCCGCTCAAAAACTCATAAAAACACAAAAATTTTTGGATAGATTGGAGATGCAACTCCTTTTAAACGAAGAGAATGATATAGAAGATACAATCATAGAGATTCATCCTGGAGCAGGAGGAACCGAATCACATGATTGGGCAGAGATGCTGATGCGAATGTACCTGCGTTGGGCAGAACGACATAATTATGAGGTAAACATCCTGGATAAACAGGAGGGAGATGAAGCAGGCATAAAAAGCGCTACGATTGAGATTCGGGGAAAATATGCTTATGGCTATCTCAAGAGTGAAAATGGTGTACATCGTCTTGTGCGTATCTCTCCCTTTGATGCTAATAGACGACGTCATACCTCATTTGCCTCTGTATTCGTATATGCTGAAGTTGATGAAAGTATTGAGGTTGAAATAAACGAAAATGACTTACGAATTGATACATTTCGGGCAAGCGGACCTGGTGGACAAAATGTTAATAAAGTAAGCAGTGCGGTCAGAATTACACATATCCCGACCAATATTGTGGTACAATGCCAATCTGAGCGCTCACAATTCCAGAACAAAGAAAATGCAATGAAGATTCTGAAAGCCCGTCTTTATCAGTATTATCAAGAACAGCAAGAGTCTGAAAAGCAAAAATTAGAGAATGAAAAAAAGAAGATTGAATGGGGCAATCAAATCCGTTCCTATGTATTTCATCCATATTCAATGGTAAAAGACCATAGAACTGGTGTTGAGACAGGCAATGTACAGGCTGTGATGGATGGAGATATTGATATGTTTATCAATGCTTTTTTGAAGATGGATAAAACGCCAGCCTATAAACAATAGAGGTGCTATGAATAATGAAAGCCAACTCATCAAAGTAAGAAAAGAGAAATTAAAAAGGCTAAAGGAACTTGGGATAGACCCATATCCGAGTAAAGCTTTTAGAACCCATAAAATAAGGGAAATTATTGAAAATAATGAAACACTTTTAAAGGAAGAGGTTAGACTAAAAGTTGTTGGGCGAATACGTTCTCTGCGTAAGATGGGAAAGGCAAGTTTCTTTCATATAGAAGATGAATCTGGCAAAATCCAAATATATCTCCGTAAGGATAATGTTGGAGACATCCAGTATGAGATCTTTAAATGCTGCGATCTGGGTGACTTTGTTAATATTGTAGGGACTCTATTTTACACTAAAACAGGTGAGCTCTCTATCAAAGCAGAAAAATTTATATACCTTGCAAAGGCTCTTCGGCCTCTACCTGTTGTAAAAGTGAAAGAAGAAGATGGGAAGCAGATTTTATTTGACCAACTTGCTGATAAAGAGATTCGCTATCGAAAACGGTATTTAGATTTACTCCTTAATCCAGAGGTAAAGCAAAGATTTATCAAGAGAAGCAAAATTATTAAATTAATGAGAGAATTTCTCGATAATCAAGGCTTTATCGAAGTCGAAACACCTATACTCCAGCCAATCTATGGGGGCGCTGCAGCACAGCCATTTGTTACCAGACATAATAAATTAAATAGAGACCTTTACCTGAGAATAGCTGATGAACTGTATCTCAAACGGCTCATAATTGGTGGATTTGAACAGGTTTACGAAGTTTGTAAGGACTTCAGAAACGAAGGTATGGATCGCACACATAACCCAGAGTTTACCCAGATTGAGCTTTATCAGGCTTATGCTGATTACAGTGATATCATGAAAATTGTAGAAGATATACTGGGAGGAATTACAAAGGAAATTAAAGGTGATTTAACATTCGAATATAATAACGAGTCTATTAACATGCAGGCCCCTTGGAGAAGGGAACCTTTATTTAAGTTGATTAAGGAATATGCCGGGATTGAGGCAGAAAAAGCTTCAGCAGAGGAATTGGCATCTTTCTGTAATCAGCATGCTATCGAGCTGAAACTAAAAACCTATGGGAAAGCAGTGGATGGAATTTTCAAGCATTTTGTAGAGCCACATCTCATTCAGCCCACTTTTGTGATTGATTATCCAAAGGAGATTTCTCCTCTGGCAAAATCTAAAAAAGATAACCCAAAACTTGTAGAGCGCTTTGAGGTATTTATAGGAGGTCTTGAGATTGGAAATGCCTTTACAGAACTTAACGATCCAATTGACCAGAGAGAAAGATTAGAAAGCCAGACAAAGGCCCGTGATTTAGGCGACTTAGAGGCAAATGTAGTAGATGAAGATTTCCTTGAGGCTATGGAATATGGGATGCCCCCTACCGGAGGACTTGGTCTTGGAGTAGATAGAATAGTTATGCTCCTTACAAACGCTTACTCTATTAAGGATGTGATACTTTTCCCCCAAATGAAAGAAGAACAATAGTTGATTTCGAATAAATATAAAAGAAAAGTCCCGATATAAAACTCAGTATCGGGACTTTTTTATTTTACAGGGAGGAAGTATTAAAGTTTACTTACCTGCCATTTGTTTATATGTCTCATATCTCTCTCTTGCCTCTTTAGCAGCCTGTTTGAAGAGTTCCTGGGCAACTTCAGGGAATTGCTGTTCTAGCGCGCGATAGCGAATCTCGTTTCTAAGGAACTGCTCAAAATCAAAGGAAGGCTCTTTTGAGTCAAGAATAAGCGGATTCTTCCCTTCACGGGCTAAAAGCGGATTATATCTATACAAAATCCAATAACCAGATTGAACGGCTAACTTTTCTTCTTCCTGTACCTTTGCCATATCAATACCATGATTGATACAAGGGGAGTAAGCTATGATGAGAGAAGGTCCATCATATGCTTCTGCTTCTAAGAATGCTTTCAGACACTGATTCATGTTTGCCCCCATGGCGACAGAGGCAACATACACATAGCCATAGATCATTGCTATTCTACCCAAATCTTTCTTCCCAGTGCGTTTCCCAGCAGATGCAAATTTTGCAGTCGCTCCCAAAGGAGTTGCCTTGGATGACTGCCCCCCTGTGTTCGAGTATACCTCTGTATCCAGCACAAGAATATTTATCTTCTTATTAGAGGCTATTACATGGTCAAGACCTCCATAGCCAATATCATAAGCCCAACCATCTCCGCCGATACTCCATATACTTCTATCAATAAGATAATCTTGCAGCTCCATGATCCTTTCGATGATAGGCTTTGCTTGTTGAGTTGCATCTTTATATGCTGTTGCAAGTTCTTTTTTAACCTCTTGTGCTATCTCCATTGCATTCTCATCAGTCTTATCCCAATTAGCTAACATTTTTCCCAGAGCGCTGGTGAGTTCCTGGGTGGTGCCTATTTCAAGAAGTTCTTTCATACTTTCCTGAAGCCGTCTTCTGTTAGCATTCACAGCAAGCCGCATACCATATCCATATTCGGCATTATCTTCAAAAAGTGAATTTGCCCAGCTAGGTCCTCTGCCACATTTATCTTTACAATATGGTACGGTAGGGAAAGTTCCTCCATAGATTGAGGAGCAGCCCGTTGCGTTGGCAATAATCATTCTATCCCCAAAAAGCTGGGTGGCAAGCTTAATATATGGAGTCTCTCCACATCCTGCACATGCTCCGCTAAATTCAAAATATGGAGTCAAGAACTGGCTACCTTTGATCGATTCTCGCTTTACACCTTCAATAATGTTATCGGGAAGATTCTCAAAGAATTTTTCGTTAGCATTCTCTCCAGCTGCCCGTGCTTCCTCAGTAGGAACCATTTCGAGCGACTTCTCCTTGCTAGGACAGACCTCTACACAGG
>JBNGDW010000002.1:17016-51090 GCA_049975325.1 Cloacimonadia bacterium
CAATCTTCTATATACACCTGCAACCGATATCTGAGTCCTCTTTCATTTCTCGTATTAGACTTTAGAGTAACGAAAGACTCAGGTGCATCTTTGAGTTCTTCTGGGGGAATCTGTTTTGCACGGATAGCTGCATGAGGGCAGACCATTACACACTGATTACACTGGATGCAATGTTCGGGAAGCCATTTCGGAACAGATGGTGCAACTCCACGCTTTTCAAGGCGAGTGGTTCCGGTAGGAATTCGGCCATCATATGTCATCTTGGAAACAGGTATGGAATCGCCTTTCAAGTGCAAGATGGGATCAATGACTTCTCTGGCAAATTCATCAGCATCATCAGGAATGAGTTTGTGAGTGGGTGCAGATTTCACTATCTTATCAGGAACTGGCACTTTTTCCAGAGCTTCGGTTGCTCTATCAATAGCTGCCCAGTTCTTTTTAACAACATCTTCGCCTTTCTTAATATAGGTTTTTTTAGTTGCATCTTTTATTAATTTGATAGCCTCTTTTTCTGGTAATACACCAGAGATTTTAAAGAAGGCAGCCTGCATAACAGTATTTATCCGTCCACCCAAGCCTACTTCTTGTGCGATCTTGAGAGCATTTATATTATACACATTGATATGCTTTTCAATAATGGTTCTTTGCATATCTTCAGTAAGATTTTCAAAGACCTCATCAGCCCTCCAGTGAGAATTTAGAAGGAATGTGCCATTCTCCTGAATGCCTTCGAGGATGTCGTATCGCCCAATATATGAGGATTTATGCAACGCCACAAAATCCACATTTTTTAGCTTGTATTCTGATTGTATCTTATTTTTGCCAAACCGAAGATGGGATATAGTTATCCCCCCTGATTTCCTTGAGTCATATTCAAAATACCCCTGAACATACATATCAGTATTGTCACCGATTATCTTGATTGAATTTTTACAAGCACCAACTGTTCCATCAGAGCCATATCCCCAAAATTTACATCTAATCACACCCTCAGGCTCTGCATCGATTTCTTCAGTTATTGGTAAAGATGTATGGGTCACATCATCTTCAATTCCAACTGTAAAATTATGTTTCCCATTATTCTCAAGATGGTCATAAACTGCTTTTACCATTGAGGGAGTAAATTCTTTTGATGAAAGACCATATCTGCCACCTATGACGGTTATATCCCTATCTTTCAATGCATTGGAGACATCAAGAAATAGGGGTTCCCCAAGAGAACCGGGCTCTTTTGTTCTATCAAGCACAGCTACCTTTTTTACTGTATCTGGTATAGCGTCTCTAAGGGCTTGGGAAGAGAATGGGCGGTAGAGTCTCACCTTTATGGCACCGACTTTTTCTCCCTTTTGCAAAAGATAGTTCACGGTCTCTTCAACTGTCTCGGTTGATGAGCCCATTGAGATGATTATTTTCTCTGCATCTGGTGCACCAACATAATCAAAAAGGTGGTATTGCCGCCCAAATTTTTTAGCAAACTTGTCCATATATTCCTGCACAATTTCAGGTGTTGCAGAATAGAATTTGTTAACAGTTTCCCGTCCCTGGAAATAGACATCAGGATTCTCAGCACCAACCTTTAACATTGGTTTGTCCGGATTTAGAGCACGATTACGAAAGTCTCTTATATAACTCATATCTACCATCGCAGCCATTGCATCATAAGGGATGACTTCGACTTTTTGAATTTGGTGAGAAGTTCGAAATCCGTCAAAGAAGTTGAGAAAAGGTACGCAGGCTTTTAAAGTTGCAAGATGTGATATTACTGCCAGGTCCATAACTTCCTGAATAGAACCTGTCGCCATAAGAGCAAATCCTGTATTACGGACAGCCATAACATCTGAATGATCCCCAAATATAGAAAGTGACTGGCATGCTAATGACCTTGCAGAAACATGAAAAACAGTGGGCAAGACTTCCCCGGCTATCTTATGCATATTGGGAATCATAAGCATAAGTCCCTGAGAGGCAGTAAAAGTTGTAGTTAATGCGCCTGCAGACAAACTACCATGTACAGCTCCTGATGCGCCTCCTTCTGATTGTAATTCTACTACATCAAGCACCTGACCAAAAATATTCTTTCTCCCCTGAGCTGCCCAAGCATCTGCAAGCTCACCCATTGGAGAGGAAGGGGTTATCGGATATATTGCTGCTACTTCGCTAAAAGCATAGGCTACATGAGCTGCTGCGGTATTACCATCAAATGTTTTATATTCTTTCTTCATTATTCCTCTACTGCTATCTTTGACATAGATTTATGCCCTTATTTGATAAACATATCATATTGAATTAGTTTTGTTATGTCAATTTTTATTTTTTGACAAAAATATTTCAGTTTATCATTTTGCTTTTATTATGAAAAGTTGTTTTATTATCTGTCTTTGTCTTGTCTTGAGCACTACTTTTCTTGAGGCTAAGGATAAGCCTGAGCAATCCCCAGCTGACCAAAGCCTTCAGGAATTGGATGAGGTCCAGCAAGAAATTGAAGAAATCGAGAAAGAGCTTGAATCTATACAGCAACTCTTAAACTTTGTTCGCCAGCTGGCGGATACTCGAGAGAGTACTGTCATTCAACTTGAAAATGAGAAAAAAAATCTTGAAGAAAGACTGAATCGCCTTTATGAAGCAAAAACAACAAAAGAGAATGAATTAAAATGGGTTGAAGATTTTATTATACAAAAAGAAGCAGATATTCATCATAATCAATCTCTTTTAGAAGAGATTGTAAAAGGGCTGGGCAACCTCTACTCCCTTTCTGCCTATGATGATACCGATGCCCAAAATCAGTTAGATATGCAGAATTGCTCTCTTTGTGCCGATGCCCTCTTGCACAATATTGATAGTTTGTTTCAAGCATGGAGTATGGCAATCCAGAATCGCCACCTTACAGCTCAAAATATTGGACAAATAACCTCCCAGATTCAGAGAACCAAAGATACCTATTCAAAAGCCACTGAGCAATATAAAATTATGGCAGAGGAGGTGGACTTTTTAGCAAAAGTGGAAAAAGGTTATCAGGCAGAAGCGGAAGAACTTATGAAGGGCAAAACTTCGCTCGAGAATTTTCTTGCCCAAAGAGAGGCAAATAAGCGCGGAAGAAATTATACTTTTGAGTTTACAGAGCCCCTTATCTGGCCTGTAAAAGGAGAGATTTTATCCGAATTTGGTGAAAATACCACACTTAATAATAGTTTGATACAGAATCAGGGAATCTTTATAAAAGCCCCCAAAGGCACACCTGTAAAATGTGTGGCTTCAGGGGTTGTTGCTTTCACCAGGTGGTTTGAAAATAAAGGGAATCTGGTGATAATCGATCATCAGAACGGGTTCTATAGCCTATATGGCTACAATGATAAACTTTTGGTTCATAAAGGAGGACAGGTATCAAGGGGACAAATCATTGCGTATAGTGGGGAAAGCAGAATAAACTTTGGGACTGGCCTCTGGTTTGAACTTAGAAAGTCAGGCAAAGCGGTAAACCCTCAGGACTATCTACCAAAAATGGACAACTAAAGCAGAATCTCCCTTCAAGAATTACAAGCTATGTCTCCTTAACTACCACCGCCCCTTCTCCTTTCAGGTATATCAAAAAATTAACTTTTTTAATTCCTTTGCATTATCATACATAGTGTAATTGTTAAAAAAGCAGTAAACTAAGTCTTTTTCTGCTGCCAGTGAAATAAGTTTTTGAGAAAGTTTTTCAATCTCAGACCTGGAATAATCGTAGTTGTAATCATATTCATTTTCATTCAAACCATGCAATCTTATATATGCAATAGGATGCTTTGAAAGAGGCTGTCTTCTCATAATGTCCACTACATGGATTAAATTCAGATCAGAACATATCTCAGCAACTTTTTTACTATGCGTGAGCCAGTCTCCTCGAGGTTCCCAACCCAGCTCTATCTCATCGCGCTTTATTTTTGTCAAAAGAGACCTCATGTTATTTTCATTCTCTTCTGTACAGTTAAAACTTATGGGCGTCTGAATAATACAGATACGAGCTTTTAGGGCTTTTGCTATTTTCTTTGTCTCTTCCCAGGCTTTAATTACATCCTCGTTTAGACGCAAATAACCAAAGTTATTTTTCTGCGATTCACTGAGCCCAGACTTCTTTCCGCGCCAGGTTGGACTTGATGTAGGATGAGTGAGAGCTTGCCAAGCTTTCAAGGAAAATTCAAACTCTTCAGGAACTTCCTGCTGCCATCTCTCAGCCGTATTCTCTATTGGCAATTTATAAAAAGTCCTGTTAATCTCTACTGCGTCGAAAAGGGCGGAATACGCCTGCAACCTGCTTCTAAACCTTTCTTCCCACCCTTCTGGCGGTTTGTATCGCGTAAAGCCACAGGTACCTATCCTTATTTTACTCAAAGACATATGTACTCCTATTTAAAGGAAAAACTATCTTAAAAACGCAAAACTCCTTTGGATGACATTACAAAAGAGGCTATCAGGCTTATTTTGCCAATTTCAGTATTAATGGTGTTTTGCCCATATATTCTGCCGCGGTCATAACACGAGAGCCAAATTTCTCGTAGAGAAGACTGAAGCGCTCTTTGTATTTTGGTTCACGCACAAGATGATGATCGTAAATAATCGGTGCTGATTCCGTATGCTCGGCAATATATAAGATGTTTTCTTCTGCTCGCCTTAGATTTATTTGATTAACCATAAAACCCAGAAGATAAGTTGGGAAGCCGTCAAGAATAAGTATGTCAGGATTTTCTTGTACAAGCCATTCAGCATAGTCCTCTATTTGAGGCCCTTGCAGGTCCGATGTATAAATTACTTTATGCCCAGCGTGAATTATCTCTACGCCTACAACCCAGCCGATTCTGTCATATTCTATCCCATGATAGAGGGGTTTGGTAAAAATGATTTGAGTAGAGCCTATTTTGAATTTTTTCTCATCAGCAAAGATAACTCTTCCGTGAGTAAATTCACATTCATTTAGCCATTTTTCCTTTTCCCATAGGTCTTGTTTCAGTTTTTGGAGACGCTTCCGCCCCTGTTGAAGCAGCTGCCTCTTCCTCTCATTATAGTTACCATAGTCTTTTTTTGCTGCGATCGGGACCTCTTTTTCCAGTGGAGACAGATAGATATGTTCTGGGCTACTATAAAGGTTTCCTTTATTCTCAAGATAATGAGAAAGACTTTCGAAAAATATCCTGGCTCGTTTCCACTGAGAATGATTTATCCATTGATTAGGGTTCTTAACAAAAATGGTCTTACCTTTGTAAAATAAAGCAATATCTGCTGGGATGTTTTCTGGCAAAATGTGGTGATCATAGTGATAATGCGAAATAAAAATCATATCTGCCTGGTCTGCGTAATCTGCTATGAGCTCAATGGCTTGGAGCCGCAGTTCCTCTTTCCTTTCCTGTGATAAGGGATAACCTGGTTGCATTTCTGCTGCCCCGGGATCAATCAAGATTGCCAGATCAGGGGTTTTTATGAAAAGGGAACTGGATTTTGCTCCGAGTGAATCAAACCAGATAAGATGAACTTCTATATCCCCTCTCCTGATCGCATTATCTCTCATAGACTCTGCTTGTTGATAGATTAGCAGGTCAGATGCAAAGCAGCAACCACATTTTCCCCTTGCTCACTGTAGGTATTAAATTTGTGAGCCGCCTCTGCAGTGGACATAATATATAACTTTATATTGTGGGTTTTGCAAAAATCTTTTACATCATCCCCTACCTCCATAAGTCCAGGATCCCCCTGGCCAATGATAAGAATATCTGGAATCGGGCTGAGTACATCCTCAATATCTTCCATGGCTAAAAAATGGGAACGAGACCGCCACCAGTTGCTTTTTACCTCATCCGCCAACTGGCGGATTATTACATCCCTTGTATATTTCCTCCCATCAATTATGATCCTTCCAAAACTATAACTATTGATTTTCATAATATCTCCATATAAATTTTCGCATGACTGCAAGATGTGTCAAGCAAAAATGAAAGAGGAAAGATCAAAAACAAAGCACACGAAGAAGAAGCAATGAATAATGAACAATGGATAATGAAAAATTAAAAGATTGAAAGATTCAAAGATCGAAAAAGCAAATGAGAAATAAATTACAAGCACCAATGACCGAAATACAAAACGGTCAAGCCAACCATCAAACATTAAGCATCTGAGAAAAGAAAAGTTTAGAAATCTTGACAGGGACTTATATCTGTCTGCTTAATATTTATTAAATTAAAGTTATGAGCCTAAAAACAACTATAAGAGGTAATTATGCCAGTGACAATAGTATTGGGTGCCAGTTGGGGTGATGAAGCAAAAGCAAAGATAGTTCACTCCCTGGCAAAAAATGCTGATGCAGTTGTAAGATTTCAGGGAGGATGCAATGCAGGGCATACAGTTATACATAATTCCCAAAAAATCATCTTTCATACCCTGCCCATTGGAATACTTTATCCCAAATCGCTATGTATTATTGCAACTGGCGTAGTGGTAGACCCATTCCAGCTTCTTGCTGAAATAGAAGAAGTAGAAAAAATCGGATATACAATCAAAAACCGACTTTTTCTCAGTTCCCAAGCGCATATAACCCTGCCAATACATAGATTTTTGGATGGGAAGATTGAGAACGCAAGCAAAACAACAATAGGCACTACAAGAAAGGGTATAGGTCCTACCTACACAGATAAATACGCCCGCCTGGGCATCCGTATGTCAGACCTACTGAACCAAGGCCATCTTACGGCACGCATTGATAATCTAATATCCTATCACAAATGTCATCTTGAAGATTGGCTGCAGCAAAACAGTATAGAGGAAATGACAGCCCGTTTGCTGAGTGCAGGTAAGAAATTGCAAGAATATGTTACAGATACGCCCTATTTAATTAATAAGTTACTTGCGGATGGAAAAGAGCTGCTCTACGAAGGCGCTCAGGGCACATTACTGGATATAGATTTTGGTACATATCCTTTTGTTACCTCTTCAAACACGACTCTTGGTGGCGCAATCGCCGGCACTGGCATAAACTATAAAGAAATCCTTCGGGTTATTGGCGTTATTAAAGCCTATTTTACCCGTGTAGGAAATGGTCCCTTCCCTACAGAACTGAAAGACGATACAGGTGACTATATCCGTAATAAAGGTAATGAATATGGGGCAACAACTGGTAGACCTCGAAGATGTGGCTGGTTTGATGCAGTTGCAGCAAGATACGCTACAATGATAAATAGTTTTGATGAAATAGCACTGACCTGCCTGGATGTTCTCTCTGGGCTTGAAACTCTGAAAATCTGCACCCAATATCGTATAAACGGAAAGGTGATTGAGCAATTTCCACTTGCAGAAGAGACGCTTTCCCAAGCAACGCCTGAGTATCGCTCCCTTTCTGGTTGGGAGAAGGATATCTCTCAAATAAAAGACTTTTCCGACCTCCCATCTTCTGCTCAAAAATTTATCTACACAATCGAAGAACTTATCGGCAGAAAGGTAAGTATAATCTCTGTAGGACCAAAAAAAGAGCAGACAATTTTCCGCGATTAACTTTTATATGACCTCAGTTCCCCTCTATGAGGCAAAAAATAATGGGCTGATTAAAATTTTGAATAAATTATATGAAATGTATCGTACTATTTACAGTTATGTAAAAAGTTATAATTTATAAAAATTGAAGACATGGAGTACCGTAACCATTTTTCAATGAAGCAAAGCGATTGGCGGCTTTGTGAATACAAGACTCTTTAGGGGATATTATGAAAAAAATTCTGCTTCTGTGCCTTCTTATATTGGCAGTGAATACAGCTGCATTTGCAGATGTAAGGGCTGAATTCCAATTCGCAAGGCAGATGTATGATGACTTTTTGTATGAAGAGGCTCTAAACAAATTTGAAGAGATAATCAGAAAATATCCTGCCTCTCCAGAAGCTGAGGAAGCGCGACTATACATTGGTAACTGTTATATGGGACTCAAACAATATGCTGAAGCTGAATTTGCCTATCAACAGTTTATAAATGCATATCCGAACTCCCAATTAATTCCTCATGCTCTTTATAAAATGGGAGAAAGCCAATATCTGTCAGGAAAATTCGAAGCCGCTGCCAAAAACTATCAGCGACTTATAAATACCTATCCACAAAATCCATTCAGTCTGGCATCACTTGAGAAAGTCGTAAGAGCATATCAACAAGCAGGACAATTCAATGATGCTATCATGGCTGCTCGAGGTATTATCCAGCATTATCCTGCTCAAAAACAAATCCCTGATATCTACCTTCTTCTTGCTGATATATACCTTGCCAATAATATGCCTGAAGAATTTGAGACAACACTTCAAAAAATCATCATTGACTATTCAGATGCAGACTCAAAGTGGCTCGCTCTTAAGAAATTAGCAAAATATTACCACAAGCAGGGTAAAAGCGAGCAAGCAATAGAATTGATTCAAGAAAATGTCTCAGGTTATATCCCAAGAATT
Source organism: Cloacimonadia bacterium (assembly GCA_049975325.1). Taxonomy (GTDB): domain Bacteria; phylum Cloacimonadota; class Cloacimonadia; order JGIOTU-2; family JBNGDW01; genus JBNGDW01. The sequence continues at coordinate 25,461 of JBNGDW010000002.1, forward strand.
TACGAAAAAGACCTCCTTCTGCTTCAGGCAGATATCCTCTTTGAAATGGGTGAATTAACCAAAGCAGCAGCTAAATATCAAGAATATCTTCGCACATTTGACACTGAAACCAATCTCGATCAGGTCGGATATAAAATTGCCCTGATAAATCTCCAGCAAGAGAATTACAAAGAAGTTCAGCAGAATTGTGCAGATTTTACCAGTAAATTTCCAGAAAGTGAGTATCTGCCACTTGTCTATATTATCTCTGCCCAAAGCCTGACTAAAATAGGAAACCATACTGAGGCGCTGAATGAACTTGATAATAATATCTTCCAAGAGGCCGAAGATGAAATCCGCTTCCAAGCGGAAAGACTTAAAGCAATCATTTATGAAAACCAGCAGGCATGGGGAAAAGCTATCGCACAATATAGAACTATTGCTCAATCCTATCCAAATTGGTCAGCCCCAGATACATGCTATTTTCGTATAGCCCAGATCTGCCAAACAAAACAAGCAAAATATACAGAAGCAATTAACTATTACCAGATAATACTCAATCTATATCCCAACACTTCCCTTTGGTCAGATATACATCTCAATCTGGCAGAATGCTATGAACAATTGGGCGAGTACCAAGATGCTCTTCATTCGCTAAAACAAGCCCTCAGGCAGGGAGATCTCGAACCACTCAAACAACAGAAGGCATTGGATACTGTGGACTATCTTGAACAATACAAAATCAAAAATTACGAGCATGCATTAGAAAAAGTAATGGAAAGCTTCCTCCTCTATCTTCAAACTCAAGATGAGGATGAGACGCTGCTAACCCTCCTCAAGATATATAAGGATGACCTGAAAGATTACGAGAAGGTTATCTCTTACTTTAAACAAAACCCTATACTTGAAAACAATCCCAAATTTCTACTCCTTAAAGGAGAAGCATGTCAAGAGCTCGCTAATAAATTGCTGTATGAAGAGGGTACGGATGTCGAATATTACTATGATGAAGCCACCCAAGCCTTTCAAAAGGTTATCAATAAATTTCCAGAAAGCGAGGAATGCGCTTTTGCTGAATACTATCTTATTTTCCTTGAATTACGGAATTATCCAAAAACTTCTGAGGAATATATAACTACACTGGAAGGAGCATCTCGTTCCTTTATTAATAAATACCCCACCTTCCCCCAAATAGGTTATATCTATCTCGCACTTGCAGAAGCAATGATACAGACCGGTTCTGATACACAGGAGATTATCACATACCTTCAGCAGGCAATCAGCCTCAGTACAGGTTCTGAAATAGCGGACAGAGCTTATGCACTTCTGGGCGATATTTACTTGCAAAATAAGAGTTATAGAGCAGCACTGGCTCAATATGAAAAGATTGATGAGAAGGCAATATTTTTAGATCCCAATCTCCTATTCAATATAGGATTCGTTTTAGTGCAATTAAATCAGACAGAAGGAGCGGCAAATTATCTAAAATATTTTGTAGAAAATTTCCCTCAACACAGCAGATATCCAGAAGCAATGGAACTCCTTGCAACTGCCTATTCACAAATGGGAGAATTCGAGGAAGCAATTTATTACTATCAGAGTCTTGTTAAAATCCGTGATAATGACGAATCTCGCAGAAAACTTAGAGACCTGTATGTCAAAGCCCACCATTATGATAAAGCAATGGATATCTCCTTGCAGATTGAGAACCTGACAAATAGTGATAAGCGCGCACTTGCTGAAATATATCGAGAAAATGGCGATATAGGCTTAGCAATTTTACAGTATGAAAAAGTTATTGAAGCAGAGATAGATACGGCGCAAAAATTATCTGATCTTGCCGTTTTTGCATGGCTTCACTACTCGCTGGGAGATTATAAATCTGCTCTTTCTGCTTATGAAAATCTTTTGGCTCTGGCAGGAAATTCAAAAGAGATGTTTGCTTCCTATCCTTCCCTTAACTGGAAAGAAATTGGCGAGAACACCGTTGTCTGCTATTATAAGCGGAATGCTCGAAAACTTGCAGAAGATACGCAGGAAATGTTCAGCGACTTTTTCAAAGAAGAACCAGAGATTCAAGCACATCTACTTTTGGAACGGGGGATTTATTACGCAGAGATAGAGCCTAAAAAAGCAGAAAAAGTCTTCAGTGAAATAATTAAGGATTACAGCAAGACCCAATATGCAGATGATGCCTATTTTCAGCAAGCGTTGCTTTCCCTGAGGGAACAGGATTTTGAGAAAGCAAAAGAACAGTTGAACCAGCTTATTCAAAAATATCCTTCATCTGAACTCATTAATAATGCCTATATGAAACTCGGCTCTATAAATTTTTCCCAGGAAAACTTTCAGGATGCTCTTGAACATTACTACTATGTTATCCAAAATGACCAAGAAGGTAATTTAGCTATGCAGGCTACGGAAAACTTTGCTCTCACCTGTAAGACATTAGGTGAGTGGGACATGGCAATAGAGGCGTACCAACTCCTCCTGCAAAGATTTGGCAAAGAAGAAATCGCTGCCCCTACGATGTTCAAGATCGCATTCTGCTATTATATGGATAAACAATATGAAAAAGCAATAGGATTATTTGACTTAATTATACCTAAACTTGAAGATTTGGCATTAAAGACAGAAGCATATTTTTGGATTGGTGATTCATATTATGAGATGGGACAATATGAAAAGGCAATCGAGTCCTTTCTTAACATTGTGTATAATTACAATGAATTCCCAGAATGGGATGTTAATGCAAATATAAAAATAGGAATGGCATATGAAAGATTAGGAAAGAATGACAAGGCTAGAATTTTCTATACAAATATAATAGATAAGTATGGAGACGCGAGCAAATGGGGCAAGGAAGCCCAAAAACGTCTCGAATTGTTGCCATAATAACTTTTGCAAAACTTAGCCAAAAAATAAGTCAAAATCTTTTGATTCAGATTCTGTGTTGTAATAAAAAATCAGTAGTATGAAAAATCTTAAATTAATTTTTTCATATCTAAAACCACATAAGAAATCTATAATATTAGGGATTCTTTCTCTGATACTCGTGGATGGTCTTATGATGATCATCCCACAGATTGAAAGGCATGTAATAGATTCCCTGAAGTTGCCTGGGTTTGCTAGTTCTGATTTGCTAAAATTTTCACTTTTAATTGTGGTGATTGCACTTGCAATGGCGGCTTTGAGATTTTTGTGGAGATGGTTTCTAATTGGAACATCATATAAAGTAGAAAGAACGATCCGTAACTCTTTTAATGATCATCTGCAAAGGCTGTCAGCGAACTTTTTCCAGAACCATAAAACCGGTAACCTCATGGCGTACGCCACAAACGACCTACAAGCCATCCAGAGACTTATGGGAAGTGGAATAGTAATTACAGCAGATACTACCGTAATGCTTATTGCCACACTTGTGCTTATGACGTATATCGATTGGCAACTAACTTTATATGTAATAATTCCCCTTCCTATTGTAACCTTTATGATGCTTTATTTTGGAAGACGCATCCACAGGCTCTTTAAGCGTATTCAATATACATTTGCTAACTTATCAGAAAGAGTAAAGGAAAATATATCTGGCATCCGAATAATCAAATCCTTTGCTGCAGAAGATAGATACCAGGAAAAAGTCTCTGAAGATGCACAGGACCTTGTTGCACACAATATGTCGCTGGTAAAGGTCTTCGGAATCTTCCATCCGGGAATGATGGCAGTTGTAGGGATAAGTCTGCTTCTTACCCTTTATCTTGGTGGCTCAAGAACAATTCTTAATTATATATCTATTGGAGAATTTGTCGCATTCAATAGCTATCTTACTATGCTCGTATGGCCAATGATTGCTATGGGCTGGATTGTCAACCTGTATCAGGGTGGAACTGCTTCACTTAATAGAATACTAGAGATCCTGAAGACTCCTCCCGAAATATTTGATGGACCAGAAGTCAATCATTCAATCAAAAAATTAGAGGGTAATATAGAAGTAAAAAATCTGAGTTTTGCATATCCTGATTCAGACTCTCTCGTTTTGAGAGATATCTCTTTTAGCCTATCAAAGGGAGAAACGCTGGCCATCGTAGGTAGAACAGGTGAAGGTAAAAGCACTATTGTAAAACTTCTTACTCGCACCTTTAATCCGCCCAAAAATACAATATTCTTTGATGGCAATGAAATATATACCATTCCTCTCGCAGTATTAAAAAAGAATATCGCTGTGGTTAATCAAGATATATTTCTCTTCTCTTCATCTGTTGAATATAATGTAAGATTTGGTTATTGGGATGCTTCAAGGGAGGATATCATAAATGTCACTCGTGTCTCACAGTTCTACAACGACATAAAGGAGTTTGACCAGGGCTTTAATACAGTGCTGGGCGAGAGGGGAATCTCTCTTTCGGGTGGACAGAAGCAGCGACTGGCGATTGCTCGTAGTATTGTGAAAAATGCCCCTATCCTTATCCTTGATGATGCCTTCTCCTCAGTTGATACGGAAACAGAAAACATTATACTGAAGCAACTGACCGAATGGCAAAAAGGGAAATCCACTATTATAATAGCACATAGAATTTCAACAATGCAACATGCTGACAAAATCATTGTCCTGGATAAGGGCAAGATTGTAGAACGGGGCAATCATAAAACCTTGCTCAAAAAGGGCGGAATCTACAGGGATATCTACGAAAAACAAAAATTGAAAGAAGAATTAGAAGGGTAATGAACAAAAAGAGAGTAAAATACTAATCATGAAGAGCTATTTTGAAGAATCAACCGGTGGAAAACTTTATGATCGTAATTTGATGAGGCGGTTGTTCGCTTATCTTAGACCATATCGTAAATATTTTATTATTGGACTCATTGCTGTCCTCATAATAGCAGGATTTGAAGTACTGCTCCCTTATATTACGAAATATGGAATAGATGAATACATTAACCCTTCAATTAAAATCGTGGATCTCTCAGATTATCCCGAAGTAAACAAAGACTTTTTGACACAATATAAAGATATTATCATTGCTGAAGAGGATGACAAGGTTTTAATCAAAAGCTATAATTTAGACGAGATCCTCCCGGAACATTACTATACAATTCAGACAAACGATCTGATTTCACAAGAATTCTATGCTGTTTTCCCCAGATCAGAAAAGACAGATAGCATTGTCACAAACTATCCGGATCTTTTCATCCAGTTAGCGGATTCTTATGTACTAGCGCAGAACGACTTTGCAAAAATTTCTGTGGAAGATACACGACTCTTGCGGTCAGAAGACCTAAATGGGCTCAAAATCCTGGCAATAATTTTTCTCTTAATAGTAATTATCCGCTTTATATTAAATTACCTACAAATATATGTATTACAATATGCCGGTGTCCACTCTATGTATGACCTGCGGATGAAACTCTTTGGACATCTGCAAAAGCTCCCACTCTCGTTCTTTGATAAAAACCCCATTGGGAGATTGGTAACGCGAATTACCAATGATATAGAAGTCCTGGCAGAGCTTCTAGGCGAAGGCTTGGTCACCATTCTGAGAGATATATTTGTTATGATGACTATTTTTGTGGTCATGCTTCTGATAAACTGGCAGCTCGCACTTATAACTTTTTTGGTTCTGCCACTCGTTATCCTCTTTATGGTAAGATTTAGAAAGGCTATTAGGAAAGTATATCGAAAAGTACGAGTAAAATTAGCAAAAATTAATGCTACCCTATCTGAAAACCTTTCAGGGATTTTGACTATCCAGCTTTTTAATCAGGAAAAGAATAAATCAAAAGAATTTGCTCAGGTAACACAGGAATACTATAATGCAGAAAGGCGACAGCTTCGTGTCTTTGCCCTCTTTCGTCCTCTTGTAGACGTTATGGTACATCTCGCAATCGCTCTAATTATCTGGTATGGCGGTGGACAAATTATCTCTAACCGTATCTCCCTTGGTGTCCTTGTCGTTTTCATTAGCTATGTGCACAGATTCTTTGAGCCCCTTTACGACCTTAGCCAAAAATATAACATATTGCAATCTGCCATGGCTGCCCTAGAAAAAATATTTACCTTGATGGATGCGAAACCGGAAGACTATACTAGAAAGTTACCAGCCCCGCAAATTACAAAGGACAAGGTTGAACTGAGGAATGTATGGCTCGCATATAATGATAATGAATATGTGCTTAAAAATATTAATCTTACGGTACAGCCTGGAGAAAAAGTCGCTCTGGTTGGTGAAACAGGAGCCGGGAAAACCTCTATCATAAAGCTCATAAACAGATTTTACGAATTTCAAAAAGGGGACATCCTAATCGATGATATTCCAATATCACAGTACAATTTAACAGAATTAAGAAAAAATATTGGAGTAGTGCAACAAGATGTATTTATTTTCTCTGGCAGTGTAAAGGATAACATCAGACTTTATAATCCGTATATATCTGATGATATGATTATCCAGGCTGCAAAATATGTAAACGCAGATAAGTTTATTGAAAAACTGCCAAATAAATATGAGGAAGATCTAAAGGAACGGGGTTCTGTGCTTTCGGCAGGACAGCGTCAGCTTATCGCCCTGGCACGCGTAATTGCTACAAATTCTCGCATATTCATTCTGGATGAAGCAACCTCAAATATTGATACAGAAACAGAGATTCTCATTCAGGATGCATTACAAAAAGTAATGAAAAATCGTACTTCTATCGTTATTGCTCATCGTCTTTCAACCATCCAACACATGGATCGTATTGTTGTCATCCATAAAGGAGAAATTATTGAAGAGGGCAACCATCAAGAACTTCTGCATAACCATGGCTTCTACTACAAACTCTATCGCCTTCAATATAAAGACCAGTTATATAGTAACTAGATTGAATTTATTGAATAATTTTATTTGACAAAATAGTTTGGGATTTAACTATAAAGAAAAATTTAAGAAGTGGAGATAAATATAATGAAAAGGATAATTACGATTTTATGTGCTGTATTTATATTTACTGAAATTTCTTTTGCAGAAACAAGTTTTTACGACAGCGGTAACCTAAGCTTTGATTATCAACAATTTCCTTCTGGTCCATTTTCTGGGACTTATGAAGTAGAAGGAGAAATTGATACAACCTATGTTTGGCCTGATACTTTGGAGGGGGTGGGTGCTTTCGTAGAGGTTAATAATGATACCACTGAGATAAATCTTTTTGCTCCAAGAGTCAATCCTGATACTACCTTAGATGTATTTGCATTTCATATTAAAACGGAAGGCGGTTTTGTTCCAGGAACATATTCTGTCTCACCCGATATGAGCACTCTTTTTGGTTTCGTCTGGAAGGCAGATTCATTGATAATTCCTGACAACCCAGATAGTTTGAACATAATTGATCTTATCTCAAGTATACAGGCTGAATATATATTTATTAGCATAACCGGTTCAATTGTAATTACTGAAGTTACCGACTCCTCATTTTCAGGAACTTTCAGCGGCTTAGCTCTTGATTCTAATGCTTCTATGCTAATTACTATATCTAATGGTATATTCTTGACAAGATTAGCAAGCATTAATGTCAATGTTGACGATAACTATCAGACGGTCCCTAGAGTTTCTATTGAAAATTATCCTAATCCATTTAACGGTTCCACCACATTCAAATTTGCACTGAAGGGACCAGCCCCTGTAAAACTCTTTGTCTATAATCTTAAAGGACAGCGCGTCGCAACCGTGTTAAATGAAGAGATGACAACTGGTTCCTATGAAATCCCCTGGCCATCTACTAATGAACGCAGCTCACTGGCAAATGGCATCTACTTCTACAGACTCGAAGTTGGAGAGAGGGCTTTTGTAAAGAAGATGGTTTACCTGAAATAAGCCTACCACTGCCTGTCTTTGCTGAAGATAACCGATATTTGCTCTAAAAACTGATAACATCATTTCTGAAACCAAGAAAATGGTGCTAATAAGATAAGTCTATTTGATAAACTGCCACATCAGGGATCCTTCTTTTCATTTGGCTTTTAGTATAGAAATTTTGTTAGAAGGGTCCTTTTTATTTTCACTACTTCTCTATCTTATATCTAAATCCAAGTATCTCGTTGCGATATAATGGACAGGAAATACCTTTGATGGGAAATTCATCATGCATCTGGGAGTTGTTTTTTAAATAAAACATCTCCCTACAGCCTGGACCACAGGGAGGGGCATTTGATTCAACACTTAAAATTAACCATTCAGAAACATTGCTCTTGATAAAATGTAATGGGAATTGACCCTCATCATTTATTTCTAAACAAACTGGATTGTAAACAGTGTCATTTTCCATTGAATTAAAAGAAAAGCAGATTGAAATCTCAGTTAGGTCAGGCAGAGAACATCCCATCCAATTACAAAAAGCATTAGCTTCAAACCACCTGAGATTTGTAACAGGTCCATTAAATAAAATTTGAAGGAGCGGATTCCCAGTAAGGCATTTTATTTAGGTCCCATTCTCGTGTAGCATATATTTTAAATCTTCCTTGAAAATTCCAGCCCACTTCCTGATTGTGCATCACACCCTTTTTTACTAGCCAATATTCTTTGATTTCATACCCATCCGCATTAATGAATGCGGCAAGCTGTTCATTTGAGACTTCAAACTTGCTTATATAAAAAACCTTCTGTCGTTTTAGAAACTGTTTGCTCCTTATCTTGATGAAACGAATAATAGCCTTTTTTTCATTTCATAGTAGATTCTATTTTGAAAAAGAATTTTGGGGAATGCGGTATAATCTTTAAAGTTGAAGTCAAGTGGCAATAGATTCAGTGGGATTGCAAATCTATATTTTTCTTTTTTCTCTAAATTCCCGTAGTCTCCAATGATTTTCTTGACATCGGTTGAGAGGCTGGTAAAAAAAAATTAAGTTTAAGAGAAGAATTGCATTACGATTAATGTAGGGATTCGTAGTTAACTTTCTGGAGGCATTGTAAATGAAGAGAAAATATTTTATCCTGATATCAATTATTTTATTATCATTATTCTGTTTATCTGGAGATAAAAATGATTCTCTAAAAGAGGCAATGTACTATGAGAAATTACCAGATAGTCTGGTAAGATGCAACCTCTGTCCCAATAGATGCGTTTTATCGGAAGGGCAAACTGGCATTTGTGGAGTAAGAAAAAATATAAAAGGAGAGCTTTATTCGCTTGTATATGGTAAACCAGTAGCAGTTCATATTGACCCGATTGAGAAAAAACCGTTGTTCCATTTCTATCCCGGCACGCAAGCCTTATCAATCGCTACTGTCGGATGCAATATGCGATGTAATTTCTGCCAGAACTGGGAGATTTCTCAATCCAGACCTGATGAAGTAAAGGCGATGTCGATGACTCCTCAAGAAGTTGTAGAACTTGCTAAGATATATAATTGTAAAAGTATTGCCTTTACTTATACAGAACCGACAATTTTCTATGAGTATATGCTTGATATTGCTAAACTCGCCCAAAAAGAGGGGTTAAAAACCGTTTTTGTGACCTGTGGGTATATAAACGAAAAACCATTTCGCGAACTTTGTAAGTATTTGGATGCGGCAAATATAGACCTGAAAGGTTTTTCAGACGAATTTTATTCTACTTATACAACAGCCACCTTACAGCCTGTACTAAATACATTAAAAATTGCCAAAGAAGAAGGACTCTATTTTGAAATTACAAATTTGGTCATACCAGAGGCAAACGATGACCCAAAATTAATACGAGAAATGTGCGAATGGATTAGAGATTCCCTCGGTGTTGACTACCCACTTCATTTCTCCCGCTTTTTCCCAAAATATAAACTTCTAAATCGTCCCCCAACCCCATTGAAAACACTTGAAATGGCAAGAGATATCGCGCTGGATGTGGGAATTAAATATGTCTATATTGGCAATGTTTCTACAGATGCTGAAGATACATACTGTCCAAAATGTGGTAAGAAAATAATAGACCGCTCCGGCTATTTCATTGAATCAATGAATATTGAAGATGGGAAATGCAAATTCTGCGGCGAGGAAATCTATGGGGTGTGGAAGGGAAATCCGCCAACTGGCAGATTGAATGATAAATATTGAATGTAAGGAAAATTAGAAAAGAAAGAATGAGCAATAAAGGGTATTAGGATATAAATATATTAAAAAATAGTGAGTGAGAAAGAATTAATTTTAGATTTTGTCCTTCTTGTTCTTGGGTAAAAATTAAGAACATTCGAAAAAATAATGTCGTTCTGGTACCGTAAAATACATCGTTCAAAACCCAATACACAAAATTCATCGTTTCCTATTTATTATCCATTATTCATCATTGTTGGCATAATCTCTGCAGTTGGGCAAACCATCCTCCTGCGTGAACTTATGGTAGAGGTAAATGGCAATGAAATCGTCTTTGCAATCTTTCTGTCACTCTGGCTTCTATTGGTTGCACTTGGAACCTTGCTTAATAAGCCTATTAAAATCAAAAGAAACATTAAAGAATATATCTACTTTCTACTTACGCTCTTAATATTTATCTCACCTATTCAATTTCTCCTCATCAGAATTCTGGCGGATGAATTCGCAGTAATCTCCGGACTTCTTATTGATATTCCCTCACTAATAATTTTGGCTTTGATTATTTTAGCACCTGGCTGTCTCTTGATTGGCTTTCTGTTTCCGCTTAATTGCAAACTAAATTCTAAAGCAAACAAGCCGGTTCACACCGTTTACATTATGGAGTGTATCGGAATGATTATTGGAAGCCTCCTCTTCTTTGCTCTCATCTCTATCCTTAACAATTTTTCTATCCTACTGCTGGCTGGCTTGCTAAGTCTGCTTATTCTCTTTCTTTTCTATAGAAAACGATTGTTTGCTTTTAGTGCTCTCTTGTTTCTGATTGTCACCTTTTTTTCTAATAATATTTTTCTGGCTAGCTACGCCACTCGTTACTTACCCCATAAGCTGGTTTCCACTCAAGATTCTAAATTTGGCAGATTTGATATAACCGAAAGCGAACAGCAAAAAAACTATTATTGGGATGGAACCCTTTTTGCCAACTCAGAAAATAAGAACTATGCAGAAGAAATGGTCAATTTCGTGCTGCTCCAACATCCAAAACCAGAAAAAATACTGCTTGCCGGAGGCTTGCTTAATGGATATCTTGAGGAGATTTTGAAAGATGAGTATGTCAAAGAAGTAGACTATCTTGAATTGGAAAAGAATATCATCAAGCAGAGTACAATCCGCCAGTCGGCGGATGAAAAAGTGAATTTCATTCAAACGGATGCTGTCAGGTTTCTAAAGAGCACTCACAAAAGGTATGATATAGTCTATATCGATTTCCCTGACCCCTCCTCAATATACTTGAATAGCTTTTATACTCTTGAGTTCTTCCAGTTGCTGAAATCTCATCTCTCTTCAAATGAAAGTGTAGCCGCTATAACAGTTAGCAATGCAGAAAATTTTCTTTTGCCGGAACTCGCCAGGCTAAACGCTACTATCTTCCAGACCTTTTCTGGAGTTTTTGAAAATGTAAAAGTCATTCCTGCTGAGAAAAACATTTTTATAGGAAGCGAGGGCTTATACATATCCAATGATGTTGATACACTGACAAAAAGGATGTTAGAGAAAAATAAAAGTGGAGTCTGGTTTAATCAAACTCTTATCTTTGATACCTGTAACGAATTCCGTCTGAACAACTTCCAAAATGCAATATCAGGCGAAAGAGTTACAATTAACGAAAATCTTAATCCACAGGCATATCTTTTTACCATCCAATTCTGGGCAAGGCATTTAGGCACAAGTTTTGAAAAATTTATAAAGACTTTGCAAGATTACAAGATTTTAGTCTTTATTTTTGTTATACTTATTATGCTGCTTATTACTTTTATTTTTAACAGGGTCCAAAGTAGAAAATCACCTTTTATATATGATGTTAATATCTTTTCAATAAGTTTTGTAGCTTTTGTGATGCAACTCGTTCTTCTCAATATATTTCAGATGCAATTTGGTTATGTTTACCTTGTGATTGCCATTTTTACAACTTCATTTATGTTGGGACTCACACTTGGATTTATCTTTGCTGAAAGAATAAAGATATCCGTTCCTTGGCTTTTTGCTTTAAGTTTAGGGGCTGTCTTGCTAATCTACCTTATGGCTAGTTGGTCTCTGCCCGTTATCATTTATTTCCTATTTAACCTTTTAGTAGCAGGTTTTGAAGGAATAATCCTTGCTAAAGTATTGACTGAGAAATATAAAAATGAACAGATTGCTTCAGGCGTATCATTCTATTTTCTTGATACCTTAGGTGCAACTTTGGGCGGGATGGTAGTAGGAGTGATTTTCTTGCCAATCTTCAGTATCAGAACAAATATTTTGTTTATCGCGAGTATTCTTCTAATAAATGTAATTTTTTTAAGATTAAAAGATTGAAAATGTTGAATTTTTATAAATCTTTACAAATCCTTGAATCTTTATAAAATATTTTATAATATGGAGGTGTATTATGGTCAAAATAATAATACTGATATTAAGTTTACTTGTGATAACTCCTCTTTGGTCTGCAACCCGAGAGCCGGCAGTTGCCGGGCAGTGGTATCCTGCCAGTGGGGAAGACCTCCAAGAAATGCTTGACGGCTTTTTCATATCCGCCGGCTCGCGCCTAGATAAGGAGAAGCAAAAAATTACTCCCTTCGGTATTCTCTCACCGCACGCTGGTTATATCTTCTCAGGAGAGGTAGCTGCTTATGGATACTCGCTTCTTAAAGACAAACATTATGACACTGTTATCATCCTTGGACCAAGCCATCATTACAACACAGGCTGTGTATCAGTTTATAATGGCGATTCTTACAAAACTCCACTTGGAACAGTAGCGATAGATAAAGAGATTGTCTCAGAGATTTTAGAAGCCGACGAGAAATTTAAGTTTCAGGAGTTTGTGCATCAGCCAGAACACAGCATTGAAGCCCAACTCTCCTTTCTCCAATATCAAATGAAGAATTTCAAAATAGTGCCGATTCTGGTTGCAACTAATGACTTATCACTCCTGGATAGATTAGCAGAAACGATTATCAAGATAATTGAAGAGGGCGATAAAGAAATTCTCCTGATTGTGAGCAGCGATATGTCCCATTATCATGATTACCAAACAGCAGTTAAGATGGATAGACATACTATTGACCTTATAGAAAAGAAAGATTGGGATAGATTGCAAGAGGATATTTTTGCTGGAAGGTCTGAATTGTGTGGCTACTTTGCTTTTTATGCCTTCACAAAGGTTTTGCAACACTTTGGGGCTGACCAGGGGGTCTTACTGAAATATGCAAATTCTGGTGATGCAATAGGTGATACCACATCTACAGGAGTAGTTGGCTATTCTTCCATTATATTTCCGAAGCCTCAGAAGACGCAGAAGTCAGAATTGTCTCCCGCAGATAAAGAATATCTTCTTAATTTAGCCCGCGGAAGTATTGAATATTATTTAGAAAATAAGAAACTTCTTCCTCTTGAAAAGCCAGAGTCTGAAATTTTAAACGAAAAGAGAGCAGTCTTCGTCACCTTAAATAAAAATCATAACTTACGAGGATGTATTGGTCAGTTGATAGCCCAGATGCCACTTTATCAGGCTGTTGCAGAAATGGCTGTAGCAGCAGCCTTCAGCGACCCTCGTTTCAATCCTGTTAAAGAAAGTGAGCTTAAAGATATCTCAATTGAAATCTCTGTGCTTACTCCAATGAAAAGGGTTAAGAGCATTGACGAAATAAAGATGGGCAGAGATGGTGTTTATATCAAGAAAGGTGCACGCTCAGGAGTATTTCTCCCACAAGTGGCAGAAGAAACCGGCTGGGATAAGCAGACCTTTTTAGAAAATCTATGTATGCATAAAGCATTCTTGCCAAAGGATGCATATCTTGATGAAGATACAGAACTGTACATCTTTCAGGTGGAAAAGTTTGCTGAAGATTAATAATTGCTGGTTAGAGATAGGGACTATCTAGTTTTTCGCCGGGTCGACTTAGAGAAATTGCTGAAAGATTTTTAAATATCTAAGGAGCAAAGGAAATATCCACAGAAAAAGCGCCACAAAATAGTTTGTGCCGCTTTAGTTGTAAGCAATTACCATCCGCCGTTTGGCGGACCTAAATCTACCCCGCCTTGAAACTAATTAAAACGCATAACCTACCATCCGCCAGCCGGCGGACTGAGTTTTTTACATCCAATTCCTCTTCCGCGTTATCAGTGGTCATTAAACCTAAATTATAGCGGGCATCAACGGTCACGGGACCAACATCAACTCTAGCACCAAAAATTAATCCAAAGTCAAAAGTTTTTACATCTTCACTATCGGTCTCAACTGCTGTATCCCCACCATCCATTTTCAATTTTGCATCTACATTTATACCCAAGGCAGGTCCCAGGAAAAGGTATGGGCTAATGGAAACTTCAATCGGGATATAAAATTTTACTAAGTCTGCAATTTGAATATAGTCATATTTCCACTCACAATCTATATCATCGACTTCCTTTGTTGCACCCTGCATGGAATAATAAATTTCTGGTTGCATGGCATACATCTCACTAATACTATTAGGTTAGAAAACCGCCAATTGCCAAACCCATCCTGGGATCAGTATCATCAACATCATCACCTGTTAAATTAGCAATGTTCAAACCACCTTTACTCCCGTAGCCTGTTATCCCTTGGGCAGTTGCCAAAGAGGCACAAAAAACTACCGCAATCATAATTATACTAATTCGTTTCATCTCTTCTCCTTCTCCTCCGCCGGTTGGCGGACTTAATTTTAAATTGTTTAACGCACTGCCCTTTTATGTTATAAATTGCCAGACTAACATCATCATATCTTTTTTTTGGGGGTGCAATATCTACTTGCCCTGTAGAATCTGATTTCTTATTCTACTGGGGTGATTTTGCATGCAACAACACAGTTGCCCTGTAAGAAGCAAAGCGACTGTACAGGGGTTGCTCCATATACTTCATAAGTTTTCCGTTATTTTATCTATCATCCTATCATTGGGGCATAAGTCTATAAAATTCCTTCTGAATTTTCCGGGTGAAAGGTCCTGGGAGACCATTTCCGACTTTCCAATCATCAATCTGTATGACCGGGGTTATCTCTACAGTAGTTCCAACAATCATACATTCATCAAAAGTCTCAATATCCTGTTCGGCAATAGGCTCCTCCTGAACAAGAATGCCTACCTTGTCTGCCAGCTGGCGGATAACAACCTCTCTTGTGATTCCAGATAAAATAAAATTGGAAAGAGGTGGAGTAATTAACTTCCCATTTTTTATGCCACAAAAATTCGTATGAGTCCCTTCCATAATAAAGCCATCTCGCACCCAGATAGTCTCAAAAGCATTATTTTCGATTGCTGCCTGACGACCTAATACATTGGGTAATAAGGCAATTGATTTTATATCGCAGCGAGCCCAGCGAATATCGCGTTTAAGTATAACTTTCACTCCATTTTTAACTTCTTCAATATGTGGTGTAAATAAAGATGTTGAAATATACACAGTTGGCTGAATATGTACTAGAGGGAACTCATGTCGACGAGGAGAAAACGCGCCACGAGTCACCTGTATGTAGACGACTGCCTGGGCATCTGTAAGTTTATTATCATTAATCAGTTGATAGGCTGCATCTCTTATTTCTTTAAGACTGGGAACTTTTATTTTTAATTCTTTTAGGCTTCTTGCCAAACGGTCAATATGGCTATTGAGTTTGAAAAGTTTGCCAGAATATGCTCGTATTACCTCGTATGCTCCATCTGCGAATTGAAATCCCCTGTCATAAGGTGAGATAGAAACCTTATCTTCTGAAATAAAACTTCCATTAAGATAGGCTTTCATTTGAAAAAATCCTTTATTGCCTTAAACTGTGTTAGGTTTTAGGGTGAGGTAACTGCGCAAGGCACGAGCCTTTTAACTCAATATTACGAATTCAAAATTGATTTTATCTAGTATTAGAAGAGGCAGTTACTCTGGTTCGGTTATATTCTTCTATCTTGGGAGATGGCTGCGCCTCTGGGTCCATTTTCCATCTATCATCTATCTGAGAGGAGACGACTTTATGACGCTTGAAGTGGTTTGCTACCGCATCTCGCATCAGGATATATAAATAACCCACCTTTTCTTCTGGAATTTCTGTAAGAATTGTTAAGCCTGCGTTGCCCTGCATCAAAAAATCTGTAGTAGCAACTGTATATGTTTCATCTGGGTCCCATTCTTTGCCACCTATTACAATTTTGGTTACACGCTGAAAATTTGGAAGATTACGATTATAGACAACTTCACCACCTGCAATTTGTAAGCCTTGATGATTATATGAAACTCGGATTTCTAAAATCTCTTTCAAAAGCTCTCCTGACATCTCTACTGTAACAATCTGATTACCAAATGGAAGAACATCGAATATATCTCGGTATGTTACAGGACCTTTTTGAATATCTGCCCGAATACCGCCAAGGTTTGTAAAGGCAAAATCCGCTCCGGTTTCTTCTAAGACTGCATCCATTACCAAATTTCCAATAATACTCTGTGCATCCTGCCCACGGGTTAGATGAATCGCAGCCTCACCAACTACCTCAGACATCTCCTTCTCTACTTCATACTGCATAGAATCTATGATTGCCTTTATCTCCGGGTCAGGGATAAACTCTTCTTCAAATAGGGTTATCAAATCTCCATCAATATAGGCTGGTAATTGATAGCCACTTAAAGATTTCGTCTCTTTATCTATCGTGAATTGAATATGTCCAATATTTGATCCATAAGCATAATTTTGAAAGACCAGTGTATGATTATGCGGATCTTCCCAGGGTTCATTATACCCTTTATGGATATGACCAGCGAAGATTATATCTATCCCACTTACTTTATGTGCGAGATGCATAGCATTGTCAGGCCAATATCGGTCAGGGTCGTTTATATGTCCTTCCACAATATCTTTTTGATATGCTGACTCAACATCATAGGGTATGCCCAGATGTCCGAGTACTATAACAATATCAGCGCCCTTTTCACGAACCTCTTTTACATACTTTTCGGTAACCTCTGCCACGGGTAGAAATTCTAATCCTTTGATATTCTCAGGGAAACTCATCATTGCTGTCTCTTCTGTACAGAGACCAATGATTGCTATTTTTACACCCTGAAATTCTCTCATAATATAAGGAACACATTCAGGGATAATTTCTCCAGTCTCAGATTGTACAATATTGGCACAGACAATCGGAAATTCTGCCTGTTTGGCAAGCTGTTGAAACTGTTCGTATCCTTCATCAAAATCATGATTGCCGGGAGCCATTGCATCGTAGTCCATAAGATTCATGAACTTAACTATTGCTTCACCTTTAGTCATAGTGCCGATGGGATGTCCCTGGAATATATCGCCAGCATCGAGCAGTAGGACTTCCTCATTATTTTCTTTTGCTTTTTCACGCACCATCTGGATATATACGGCTGCAGATGCACCGCCTCCAAGGGGTGGTGGAAAATCTGGGTTGATAAATGTCGCTGGTGTAGGATCAATCCCCCCATGAAGATCATTTGTAAAAAGCACATTAAGTACTAATTCCTCACCAAAAAGAGGGATAACGATGAATAGGGCAAGAAAGATTATATATATAATCCGACTTTTTATACTTTTCATGGCAACTCCATTATGTTAGAAGATTTATAGAT
The DNA here is from genome assembly GCA_049975325.1 of Cloacimonadia bacterium. GTDB lineage: Bacteria > Cloacimonadota > Cloacimonadia > JGIOTU-2 > JBNGDW01 > JBNGDW01. The sequence goes on from JBNGDW010000002.1 coordinate 43,107, forward strand.
AAGATATTGAAATATCCTAAAATAGCAATTTCTATTTTAGAATTTAAAACCGCCATGTCAAAGTAGCAAGAAAGTTAATCATAGTATCTTTTACTTTATCCAGGTTTGCTCTATCCACTGGCAACTCATTATAATTAGTATCCCATAGGCTTTCATGTGCATAATAGCCATCCGGGAAGAGGTCTGGCGTGTGGTAGTTACGCTTACCTATTGCTCCGCCCAGATCAAGAGCGAGGTTATATGGAAGCGGGATTGAGGTGCCGGCTGAGAAAGTTGTCATTGTAATAGATTTATCAATGCCTGACGGTTGGTAACGGAATCCAAGCCGAATTGGGATGCTGGTGTGGGGTATTATATGCTCAAGCCCTCCTGCATATTCTACCACATCTTCATACATGCTGTTATATTCACTCCACTTTACAAGCATTGCCTCAATTGTAAATTTGGTATCCCACACATTTCGAGGGTGATATTCGAAGCCTATGCCAAATTTTGGAGGATAATATATAGTGGTATCTTTCCAAACAGAATCCCCTGACGCCCTATAATCACAAGACATCTCTGCTTTATGCGTATATGCAAAACCCAGATTAGTTCGCTCTCCCAATCTAACAATAAATCCAGCCTGAGGTGCAATGCCAGAATATTTAGTATCGATATGATATCTAATATCTTCTAGACTATCCTGAGTTCCTTGCATACGCTTCTTAGCCCATTGGGTAAAAATAATTGTAGAATCTCTTTCACTATCTCCATCGAGAAATGCTACCCCGACCCCAACAGAAAATGATGAAATCAGTTTCTCAGGATACTGCAGGGTCAATGCGACAGCGGGAGCATAGGCAAAGATTGTTCCATCACCTTCAAGGGTATTGTTTGCGATTTTTTCGGGCTCATTATCACTATCTGTATTCTCATTGGTACGCATTTCTTCTTTATATTTAAACTGGAAATCATAAAAAGGGGCAAAATTCATAGCAGTTGCAAGCTTTATATTTTCAGTTAGTTGCCAATTATAAAAAATACCACCTACGTAATTATCAAACACATGTGCATTTGAAACATAGACAGCATCGTCAATGTAGCTATCGAATGAATTAAAGATAGGATATGCTCTATCTTCATCGTTTTTCATAATATTAGCAGAAAATTCTACGCCCACTTTATTATGTAATAGTCCCAGTGTAGCAGGATTTCTGAGTGCTATAAGAGGTCCAGCTCCAGATACTACGCCAACTGACCCCATAGAGAGTTCTCTTGCTGTAAACGCATTTATACTCATCCCTGTAAATCTATCAAAAAGTGCGATAGCGTGTAGATTAGATATTCCTGTTGCTACAATTAAGAGCAAGGCGAGTGAAACGATTTTTTTCATAAATCCTCCGTAATAATTTTCATTTTATTTATTAAATATTAAAATTCCAATCTATCTGTAGCCGAATGGATCTTTCTTTATGCTTTGTCTGTGGAATATAATTTTCTCCTTCTATTGGCTCGTTATACTGTCTGAGATATAATTCTTCATCTTTATATTGTTTGACTTTATACTTAAAAGAGAGAGCAAGATTAGGAGAAATTCTATCGTAGAGCGTAAACCAGTATTTCATCCCCTCGCTTCCCATAAAATCAATCTCCATATCTTCCCAATCCCAATGGCTTATACCATGACCATTCCAGAAGAGGATAGACCCCTGAATCTGGAAATAATCGGTAAAGTTATGTGTAAAATTTGCCGCAATGTATTCCCCATGATTAAGCACATCAGCGGTTGACACCAGTGTATCACCTGGCTCAGCACTATTGGTCAAACTAGTATATGGCGCCATCCATACCTTGTTATAGCGATACTCAAGTTCAAGTCTATCTCTATTGGTTAGATAAAAGATAATTCGAGGTGTGGTTTCGCTTGTTTTTGAAACGGACCTTGCCGCGTAGTCTTCGTACCGATTTGTTTGCCATTTTTGTTTTAGTCGTATACTTACATCGGAGATAGGTCTATAATCTAATTCTCCTTGAAATCGTACACTTCGACGTCCATCAGACTTGCGCTCCCATATATCAAGATATGCCCTTGTGAGTGTTAACTTACGATGGAGCCTATAGTAGTTGGTTTCAAGATAGATACCTTCTTCTGGTTGGGACCAAGGAGAATTATAATAAACCTGTGAGACAAGGGGATTTTTTAGGTAATATTGTTTTTCAAGGATGGTGCCATCAAACCTTTCATGTTCAGCAAAAGGTCGTGCATAAGGATTATCAAATTCCAAATCATAATTGCGATAGAGCATAACCAAGCTAAAATTATCAAAGTTGAGCAAGCCACTTGCCACAATTGCCTTGGGATCATCACCGAGCTTAAGAGGAGAGCCATCTACTTCTAATTCAGCATACTCACCCTGCAAGGTTAGCCTATCATAGTTAGTGAGCCAATCAAATCCATACACACGACGGTAGTTGCGCTCGTATTTATCTGTTCGTGTAGAATAAAGGGAAGCAATTTCTGAATCTGTGGTATTAATCTTATCATAATAATAGCTATCCGCAATCAAAAATTCCCCAACCGAATTATTAGGGTTTATGGTAAAATGTTTGTTATACTCTGTTTCATACGCAGTGATACCCACACAAGTTCCAGTAATCGGTGAGAATTCTATATGCCCTCCACGAAGAATTTCTCTTAATGTATCTCGTCGTGGAGCCATATTTATCTCCGGGAGTGGGTTCTCTAAGCCTGGTCTATATTGATTAAAATATGCTTCAGCCTCCTCTAATTGCTCATTTGTAAAACGAGGGCGAGAAACTATATAGTAAAAGAAATCATCCTCATCATCAATTATGCCATTATAGTTGCTATCCCAGAGAATTGCATCCTTTTTATCATCAGAATAGAAAAGTGAGGCATTTAAAAAGGCATTATTATATTCTAAAGCCACACCATTTAATTGAAACTCTTCAGTTGTAGAAAGGTCTGGAAACACTCCTTGTATACGCTTTGAGTATTGATAACCAGTTCTCCGAGCACTAAAATCATCGGTGTTCTCCATAACCAGTCCCTGGCCATAACTGGCTCTATAATTCCCCAGAATTATCTTGGTATTGATAGGTGTCAGGTTAAACGAAAGGGCTTTTTTGGAATGTTCATTAAAAGTGGTTGCCATCTCCTCATCAAACTGCATAAGATTGAAATTTCTGGTCTCACCTTTATTTGCAAACAGAAGCACTCCTGCATCCACATCAATCCAGTCCTCCAGCCGCACCCTCAATTTATGTGAAACCTCTGGAGGAGCATTATCAAGATTATAAAGTCCCCACATGGAAAATTTCTCGTTGACGCTATCTGGGACAAAGCTTTCGCGTAGTATTTCCTCGTACTCTTCATCTTCAGAAAACGGGCCAGTATTTAACTTATAGCGATAATTAAAATACATTCTGCTTGCATCTTCAGGTTCCTCGTAAGAAACATAATGACGAATCCTGCTCAAACCATAATAGGTTGCCCCGGGTGTATTTCTAAGAGACTGCCAATCTGCGAAGGTAGAGACTCTACGCTGGTCTAAAATCGCCTTTACATCAACAGGAGAAATAATCGGTAAGTTTAAGATCTCGCGATAGGTAGCAGTATTTATATTTATAGGTGAAATCAAGATATCTTCCCATAAATCAGTAATTGATTCCTGTGCCCCTCCTTCATCATAAGTAAGGTCTCGAATAAGATAATATATCTGATCTCGCCGCTGAGCAACCTCATCATAGTCTGTATATGGCACAATCTTTACCAATGGTTTAATGCGATTAAATGTTTTCTGATCAATACTTTTTATATCTCGAAGTTCATATACAGACTCAAAATATTTAATGTATGTGCGATAATAGTAAATATCTTCTGCCTGCTCTTCTGTTATTGGTAAAGATTTTATCTCTGCTAAGGGGGCCTGATTTAAATCAATCTGATCTACATCCACTTCATCAGCATAAAGAAAAAAATTGCTGGCAAATATGCAAATCAAAAGAGTTATTAGTTTTCTCATATCTATCCTGTTAGTAACAAAATAAGTTCTAATATTACCAAAATTAATAACATAACCGCTATGGAATTAAGCCAAAAAACTCTTGTGGTGAGTTTTTCCACACGATTTCTTAATTCTTTGATCTCATCGTGCATTCTTTTTTCAAATATCTCGTATCTCCGTGTTATCTCTCTGGCATCCCTGGCACTTGACCTTGTTTCCCAATCCTTAATTGTCCGATTAAGAGATTCAAATATGAGTTTTACAACTCCTTTTGCTATAGTTCCAGAAAGGGAAGAAGATTCTTTTTTGTTTGTTGTATCCCTGGACTGTTTTTTCTGTTTCATAATTTTCCCATCTTACTTTAAGAGATTAAAATTCATATCCGAGAGAAATATGATGCGTTGGGTCAAGGACAGCATGGGTTTTCAAACCATAATCAAACCTGATTCCTTTAACCAAGAATCCAAAACCAAATGATATACTGTTTGGATAGGTGGAGGCGCCTGTACGAAGCCAGAAGTTATCGATCATCTCATATTCTACACCAAATGATACTTTTGTTTCTTCTGAAAATTTTTGCTTTAGGTTGAGCTCGGTAATAACCTTATCGTAGGGCTGATAAGCCACTCCGATGGTAAAGAAACGTGAAAGGTCATAGGTTCTGTTATCTCCTACAGATGGGCTATTTAGATTTTTTGCTGCAAATGCTATTTTGATTCGGTCATACAGTATGGCAAGAGTACCTATATCCAACCCAAAGACTGATTCTTCTCCCATATCCACTCCTCCCACACTCTCGCCAAATGAGAGATAATTGAGTGTCAAACCATAACCAAGATACCACTGAGAATGAACATCCCCGATAAGGAGAAAGGAATGTGCCAGAGAGAAGGTTGCTTCACTCTGTAGGTTCACATCCTGATATTCAACATCCATAGTTTGCAGACCGATACCAACAGTTCCATATTTTGGCAAATGATATGAAAACGCGGCGGTTTTCAGCACCTCAAACTCCTGACTAAAGAGTTGGGCATAACTTGCATTTACTCCTGCCTGTGCAACATCCAAGCCGCCCGGATTATAAAAGATAACACTGGGGTCTGAGCAACTAGCAATAGCAGCATTTCCCATACCCCTTGCTCTAGCTGAAGGCTCATAATCACTAAAGATATTTGTCGCTATGTCAGCAAATGCTGAGCTACTAAAGATTAATAAAAGTATTGTTATTAAAATCTTTCTCATAGGTATCCTCTCGTTATAAATTTAATTTATCCCATTTATTTCTAAGGAGAAATTCTACATTCTTGATACTCGTTTCTGCTTGCTCCGGCTGATGGGCTATGGCTAAACTTCTTTTATCCATTTTAATTTTTCAATGGTGCTGATATTACAATTGGTGCTATATCTGTCTTTTTACTGCCAGATTGCCTGTCTATTACCTCCAGATGGCAGATGTATAATCCAGGAGGGAGTGTATTCCAGCTCTCATCCTTACCATTCCATACAATAGTTTCCGAACCTTTTGAAACTTTGTTAAAGAATGTATGTACGAGATTTCCCTCGCTGTTATACAGCCTCAAGATCACCTTATCTAATTCTTTTCTTGCATGCACCTGGATTTCTATTTTTTCTCCAAGTGAGGGACAGAATGTGCGAGGAGGGACTTTAAGAGACGCGGTTAAATTTACAGGAGTGATTGAAAACGATTCGAGTTTCGCTGGCGCGCCCTCTGGATATGTAGTTACCTCTTCCGTTGTCGTATCAGTTATAGCAACATAGAAATAGACGGTTGTTCCAGCAGGTTGCCCCGGAAGAGTCACAAAATACTGCTCAGAGACTTTTTCTTCCCAAGGCTCCATTTCAAGTGCTTGAAAGGGAAGATGCTGTTCTGTCCGCCAATAGAACACCACACTGTCACATGCCCCAATATAATCTTCCGGACAGGTAAAGATTACTGTAACTGAATCGCCAGGCTCAGGCTGTGCCGGAACAATATCAAAATAGTCTGTAATAAGACCAGATAGCTGAAGATGGTCTTGATATCCAGGCAGAATCTGCAACTTACCCTGATACACACTGGCTATACCGCATGCTTTTATTATATCCCCTACTGAAAATTCTCCGAGTTCAAGCCCGGTTGTATCCCATACTCGGACAGTAAATGTTGTTCCTGAGCCATCAGTAAGATTAATATTTGTACCACCACCAGCGTAATATATTTCCTCTATCTCTCCTGTTATTTGTACAAGAGTACCTTCAAGCGCAAGAGAATTTACATGACTAAAGGTTATGATTAGTGGAGTTGGTTCTGGCTGCCCGGTTGCGAGTACTGTTACCACCGGATTAGTAATCTCTGTTGTAGGATCACCATAGCTATCTACATATTCTGTTACGGTTCCTGTTATTTCAACAAGATTGCCCCTTTCAAGCTCTTCAATAACATTGCTATCGTAAATGTTTATTCCTCTTCCCGAATTATCTTGGACATAAGCCTTGGTCAATCCTGTTTGGATAACATTTACGCCAATCGTGACAACTCCACATACTGTGACTTCCTGACCCTCGTAAGCTTCTGGACGGGCTTGAATATCTGCAATAAGGTCATACTCCCCAGGCGAATACCCAGTAAAGTCTATTGTACTGTTTGGTTCAATTTGATTTCCGGCTAAATCTTCGACATTAGAAACTGTCAGCGTATAGATTTCCCCTGGTGTTTGCTCTGAAGTAGTTAAAACAACATTCTTCTCATCAGGCTGAAGGTCAGCTGCAGAGATATCCAATCCCTCTATACTGTAATTCGCAATATCCTCTGCGCTCTGCTGCGACACTTTTTCACTAAATGTAACTCTTACAGTAGTGGAAGAAGTGGCATTTGCACTTACTAATGTGGGTGGAGTTGTATCCGCACCTGCCTCGTGTGACCCCAGATAATCAAAGGTATCTATTTCATAAACAATCCATTCTGAGTCATCAGCATTTGTGCCGGCAGAAGATAGCCAATCAGTGTTTCCTTGTGTTATTTCTGCTTTCCTTACGAGGGTATGATCTTGGGTAGCTTCTGATACTCCGGCTACATCCCAACCGGTAATTGGGTCTTCAGTTGCTACTCCAATTACATCAATTAAAGTCCAGGTTTGCCCGCCATCTGTGGTTTTTCCCAAACCTCTCGCATCATTTCCATTGAAATGAACCACACTGGGATATGACAGGATTTCATCGGCAACTGCCTGTAATGTACTATTGGCTTGATCTGTCGTTATAACCCACACATCCCCCGCTGCAATAGATGCACCCTCAGGGAAATAGTGCCAGTATTGCCAACCGTTACCATTTGTTGATTGAGCTATTCTGTAATTTGAAAGACTAATTTCAGAATCTGCTCCATTGTAAATTTCTAATGCCTTATTTTGGCTGCTTCCCTCAATATACTCAGAGAAAAAGACATTCTCGCCTCCACCCCCAGGCGAATACCCAGTAAAGTCTATTGTACTGTTTGGTTCAATTGAATTTCCGGCTAAATCTTCGACATTAGAAACTGTCAGCGTATAGATTTCCCCTGGTGTTTGCTCTGAAGTAGTTAAAACAACATTCTTCTCATCAGGCTGAAGGTCAGCTGCAGAGATATCCAATCCCTCTATACTGTAATTCGCAATATCCTCTGCGCTCTGCTGCGACACTTTTTCACTAAATGTAACTCTTACAGTAGTGGAAGAAGTGGCATTTGCACTTACTAATGTGGGTGGAGTTGTATCCGCACCTGCTGTACTGACAACTATTTCGCCAATTTCCCATGTGCCGGCATTTGATGTGCTTGAGGTATATTTAAAAGCAATATAGACCGTTGATTCTCCATCGTATGTTGATAAATCTACAGTATCAACATCCACAAAATCCCAGCTATTACCAGTTGAACGACCTGTGACTGTCTGCTCTTCCCAGGTTGCACTGTTCGGGTCTCCGAATCCAGTATAATC
>JBNGDW010000003.1:0-39418 GCA_049975325.1 Cloacimonadia bacterium
TTTCCACATCTCTTACAATTTGATAGGTCTATTGTGATGCGCACCTTACAGGATGTATCTTGCAGACAATGTGGCAACAGAATAAGGATATCTGAAGATTTATGCTTTGGGTGTAAAGCTTTAATCAATGAATTGTTAACCAGAATAAATGAGTCAGCGAGCCTTTCTACAGGGATTCGGAATATCCTATTTCCCACAAAGATACAGATTGGGTACATAACTTGAATAAACAGTTTTACCGCGAAATTTGCCACAAGGAAATTTTTTTCAAGTATTGATGTAAGTAGAACAAGAATCGTGCCAATAACCAATAGCAAAAAGAATATGCGAAGAGCAGAAAGAAAAATAAAAGGTAATGCTTCTCCAAATTCATGCAACCTGGGTGAAATAAAATACCAAAGTGCTGTCACCAAAGCCATTAGCATAGCAAGGCTAATGACAGCAAGCCATAAAAATAATCCTTTTCCGACCGGCTTATCTTTATTCACTGGAAAATCTCACCCTCTCTGTTTTGAAATCAGGTATTCCAAGAATAAAATTATAGGCAGACATCTCTTTTTTCCCGGCAGGTTTTATCCGGGTCACGAGTAAAGCTTTTTCCCCCGTGGCTATAATTACCCCTTGATTTTTCATCAGTCCAACAATTGTACCTGGCTTTTCTTCTGGGTGATCATCTTCGGTTGGAGAAGCTTCAATGATCTTTATCTCTTTTTCGTCAAGATAGGTAAACGCACCTGGATATGGGGCAAGCCCCCGGATCCTATTTGCAATGTCTTGCGCTGAGTCGTACCAGTTGATTCTCCTTAGATCTCGAGTGATAAACCTAGAAAAAGTGGCTTGTGAATCGTCTTGAGGAATGGGGTGAGCCTTATCTTCATCTATCAATGAAATTGCTTTTATTACATCAGACGCCCCCTGAATACTCAGTTTCTTATAAAGAGAGCCATAATTATCTTCCGGCAAAATAGGAATCCTCCTGCCTTGATAGATAATATCACCAGCATCCATCTTTTCGTTCATAAAGAAGATAGTATTCCCAGTCTCTTTTTCACCATTAAATAAGGTCCAGTTAATTGGGGCTGGTCCGCGATATTTAGGCAAGAGAGATGGGTGAAGATTTATGCAGCCAAATTTGGGAATAGCAAGAACCTGTTTCCTTAAGATTTTACCATAGGAGACCACGAGAATCAAATCTGGATTATACTTTTTCAGTACCTCGGCCGCCTCTCTTGAATTTATATCTTGAGGCTGAAATACTGGAAGATTATTTCTAAGAGCAAACTCTTTTATCTGTGTGGGTAGGACCTTTTGGCCTCTTCCCTTTTTTCTATCGGGCTGCGTTATAACAAATACACTAAAGCTTCCTTCGGATACGAGGCGAGAAAGGGCTGGCACCCCGAACTCAGTAGAACCTATAAATATGATATTATAGATTCGCTTCACTCAATATTTACTCCGTTTTTTGCAGATGAAGAGATTCTCTTTAATTTCCCTTGTAAAAGTCTTCTCCGAAAAGGTGATATTCTATCTATAAAAAGAACACCATCTAAATGGTCATATTCATGTTGAACCGCACGGGCAAAGAGACCGTGAGCCTGATACTCTTCCCACTTCCCATAGAGATTTTGTGCTTTAAATCTTACGGTTTCCGCCCGTCTAACCTTTTCAAAAATTTCAGGGATGCTTAAACAGCCCTCTTCTTCGTTTTGTTCTCCCTCAAACTCTAATAAGGTAGGATTGATGAAAACCATAATATTTCTTTTCTTCTCATTCTCTTCCCATATGGGATCGATGACAAAGATTCTTAGCGAATATCCAATCTGAGGGGCAGCCAGACCTACTCCCCCATAATGTCGCAGAGTAGCAGAAAGCTCATTGCTAATCTTTTTTATCCTGCTATTTGTTATCTGGGAGATGGGTTCCGCCATCTGCCTTAATATTTTATCACCGTATAATCTAACTTTTTGGGCCATCTAAATTATGAAATTTTATCAGAAATCGCAGATTTTCTTACACGAATTTTTACATTATCATCAACCTTTAAGACTACTTCATCACCTTGAATGCTGTATACTGTGCCTATTATCCCGCCAGCAGTGGCAACTTTGTCGTTCTTTTGAATACTTTCCCGCATTTTCATTACCTCTTTCTGCCGCTTCTGCTGGGGTCTTATAAGCAAAAAATAAAATATCACAAATATTAAGATAATAGGTAGCAATCCACCCAACAGACTTCCTCCTTGAGGAGCCGGTTGTGCTGGCTGGTTCTGCGCATATAAAATCGCTGTAAACATTATATACTCCTTCCGTCATCCGCCATTTGGCGGATTATTTATTTTTAATATAAGAGAACTATGAATAGTGTCATTTTTTTTGTTTTGAGTTTATAAGTCAACAATTAGAAAGTTTAAGCTTGTGCGCCAGCCGGCGGATTGAAATGATTATTTTTCGAGAAGGGGAAGCTTTTCCATCACAGCAAGAATCTCTTTATTTTTTTTGTAGATCTTCACCAGGGCTGATACTTCATTTTTTCTTATATTCTGAGTCCAATGTTCTCGAGCTCCCAGCAGGTCTTTTGGAATGAGTTTTTGAGAATCGAGAAGAATTTTGCTCTCTACATTATAAAATTTTAGAAGACGTTTTAGATGTTCCGCCGAATCAGGAAAAATATCTATAAGTCTGTCTAAATATTGAGAGGCTGTAGAAAATTGCTGCTGATAATGTGAAAATAAAATCAGATTAGTATTGCACTCTGTCTGAAACTGTTCGTCGCTCAATTTTTCAAAATACTCCCTGTCAGACAACCAATCAATCCATTTCTTTATTGCTATATTTCCTGCATAAATTTCTCCGAAATGAGCCGCGCTGAGAATTTGCAATGCCTTTTCTATACTTCTTCTAAGTATTTCTACAAATTTTCCTTCTATTTTTACATCAGGCTTTTCTGTAAAGATGAGAATACTCTCCGGTATATGATCGACGAGTTCATAATCAAAAGTTTTATCTTGATAACTGCGACAAAAGAACTCATTTTTTTGGCGCTGATAACCTGTGATAATACCCCAATCATTATTTCCGAAAAGATTATATGCAAGCACAGGAATACCCCTATCAATGCTTTCAACAATAGCTTTATGGCGAGTAGAGGCAGGATCTTTTTTATTGTAACGGACTACAGGCCAGCCGAGATTTTCAAATAAGAATTTGACACAATCAAAGCCAACAGCAGGGTCAAGATGTTCAGGCAAAGGTGGAGTATGAAATTGTATACGAAAAGGATAAACAGAAAAACCTTGTAATAACAACTGTTCTATATCAATAGAAAGACTTCTAAGCAAGGTAGTAAGTGCACCAAAAAAGGTGTTTTCCATTCCAGATTTACTTTCTAATCTTTCTACACCCTCTATTCGTTTTGCATCAGGTAAGATTTCGTGATCAGCTTCGCGCTCTGCAACATATATACCCATTTCTCCTGGTAATATCTGGAAAAAGGCATACTCCTCCCCTCTCCTTACTTTTATTACAATATTTGATGTATGTTGATATTTCTTTTCCAGTTCGAGTAGTTGCTCTTCGCTGATTACTCTTTCACCTTGATATTCCAGGATCCAATCCCCTTCCTGAAGCCCTCGCTCAGCGAGTTGACTATTTCCATAGAATGCTATTATTTGTAAACCAGATATTCTTTCTGGCATAGATCATAAACTCCTATAGGTTTGCCACAATTAGATATGTATGTTTTCTTTTGTCAAGATAATAATTGTATTTCGTCCGCCGGCTGGCGGATAAAGCTTTACTTTAGATATATGCCCCAACTTATTTCTAATAAGCAAATTAGAATTAAATATATAAAATGTTTCCTTGGCTATATAAATATACAATCTTAACCTATCAGAACCCCTGTCTCAACTTTTTTGATTATACTCTCTTTTGGACTTGCAAGATGTGACTCTACTTTATTCAAGAAAGATGAGATTACTTCGTATGAGATTTTTCGCCGCTTCATGGTAGTCGTCTGCCGCTGTAATACATAAATACCATCGATATCTATATCTTTTAGGTCTATATTAAAATCATCGTTAACTACCTCGCACACAAGCAGGCATAATAGTCGTGGAAAAAATGTCTTAATTTTTTTCACCTGATTTTGTAATTTGAGAAGATACCATTCATCCAGAACCAAAGCAGTTGAAACTGTCACAAACGGCAAGACTATCGTTTCATTTATGTAACTCTTTCTACCTGAAACGCGGTACTTAAAATCAAAATCTCTTCCGATGATCAGTCGCATTTTCTGTTTTGATATATCAATGATATTTTCATTTTTAATATTTTCGATACTGTCATAATCCACTTTGAAGCCTATAGGTATCTCAGCGCGGTCAAGGAAAAAATTTTTATCCTCAAAGATGTCAATATCTTTCATTATATAATAAATAAATTCCGACAGAGCCGTTTCAAAAAGCTTTCTCTCTCGTAGAAAAGTATTCTCTTCTCTAAATTTTTTTGAAAACAAGAAAGACCTGTAGTCGCTGTATAAGGCTATCTTTTCCTTGAGTTGATCAGGGCTGTTTGATGTGATCTCCAAGTAGGCGGCATTCCATTTTTTATATTGAAGATTAATCTCATTAAGATACATTGTACGGCGAGGATCTTTCTCTTCTTTAAGCATCTCTTGAATAGTTTCACCATGGCGAAATGTTTTCATAGTAGCAACTCTTCCTTCAGGCAAATCATTTTTACCTAACCGTGTTTAAATACTCATATTTATTTTTTTAGTTCCTGATAAATTGGAAATCTATCACAGAGCCCTTTTACCTGTTTTTTTACTTCAGCAAGTTTCTCATCATTATCGTAATTATCATAAACACTCTTTATGAAATTAGCTATTTCAACCATTTCTGGTTCTTTCATACCTCGTGTCGTAACAGCAGGGGTTCCGAGTCTTATTCCACTTGTTACGAATGGGCTGCGTGTATCAAACGGTACAGTATTTTTATTTGCAGTAATTCCAGCTTTGTCAAGTGCTTCTTCGATTTTTTTACCACTTGGGCCTTCTCCCTTTTTGCCAAGATTTATTAGCATAAGATGATTATCTGTACCTCCAGAAACAAGTTTAAAGTTTAAGTCTGTAAGGGTATCTGCTAATGTGTTAGCATTTTTTATAATTTGATGTTGGTACTGCTTAAATTCTTCTGATTGTGCCTGTTTCATGGCGATAGCCTTTGCTGCAATTATATGCATCAAAGGTCCTCCTTGGATTCCAGGCATAACGGTTTTATCTAACTGGTCTTGATATTTTGCCTTGCAAAGTATCATGCCTCCTCTGGGCCCACGCAGAGTCTTATGGGTTGTTGTGGTGACAAAATCAGCATAAGGAATTGGAGAAGGATGGAGTCCTGCCACAATAAGACCAGCTATATGTGCAATATCTGCCACGAGATATGCATCTACTTCATCCGCAATTTTTCTAAATTTCTTAAAATCTATAATTCGAGGATAGGCAGAGGCTCCACACATAATCAATTTTGGTTTCTCTTGTTTTGCAATCTTAAGTATTTCATCATAGTTAAACTGTTCTGTTTCTGGATCAACCCCATAATGGACAACTTTATAAAAGATACCAGAGAAACTTACATCATGCCCATGTGTAAGATGCCCACCATGTGCGAGACTCAGTCCCATTATCTTGTCTCCAGGGTTTAGAACTGCAAAGTATACAGCCATATTTGCCTGCGAACCGGAGTGGGGTTGAACATTTGCATGTTCTGCCCCGAAGAGTTCCTTTGCTCGCTCGATCGCAAGCCGTTCTGCATCATTTACAAAATCACATCCACCATAGTAACGTCCACTTAATCTATATGTAAGCTCCCCTGTTTCCTTGCTCCGCCTATATGGATAGCCCTCTGCATACTTATTGGTCATTATGCATCCAGCAGCTTCTAAGATAGAATAATCTACATAATTTTCCGAGGCTATAAGCTCAAGATTTTCAGACTGCCTTTGCAATTCACCCATAATAGCTTCATAAATTTCTAGATCTTTCTTTTTAATTTCGTCATAATTTATCATGGTATCCTCCAAACCTTATGCTTGTTATCACAAATTTTATCTTTTCTATATTACTTTTCCGCCTAAGAGATGCAAGGGATTTACCTGTTGCCAGAAAGGTGGATATCTCTCGAATAATGAGATAATTCGAATTTTTGAATTTTTTCAAGTCTTCTTTGATGCCGTCCTGCCTCAAAATTTGTGGAAAGCCAGGTACTAGTTATTTCCTTTGCTTGTGACTCAGCCATAAATCTACCGGGCAAAACCAGAATATTTGCGTTATTATGTTTTCGAGAAAGGATAGCAATCTCTACAGAAGTACAAAGTGCAGCCCGAATACCCTGCACTTTATTGGCAGCGATTGACATACCTATTCCGCTGCCACAAAGTAGAATACCCCGATCATATTCACCACTTGCTACCTTTTGGGCAGCGGGAAATCCATAATCAGGGTAATCAACCGATTCCTCGTTGAATGTTCCTATATCAGTTACTTTGTATTTTCCCTGTAAAAACTTATACAAAGCCTTTTTTAGTTTGAATCCAGCATGATCAGATGCTATAATTATTTTCATAGTTTATATGACATTTAGTGCTCCTAAAAGGATGGAGTAATATTTCGATTTATCGCTATCTGCACGGGAAGTTAAAACACATGGAGCTGAAGCCCCTGAAACCATTGCAGCAAGCTCGCCACCTGCCAGATAGGTTAGTGTCTTATAAATCGCATTTGCGGCTTCTATGCTGGGAAAAATAAAAATATCAGCATCACCGGCTACCTCGCTTTTCACATTCTTTACCTTTACACTTTCCTTGGATACTGCTAAATCCATTGCAAGTGGACCATCTATAAGAATATTCTTAAATTGCTTACGATCCTGCATCTTAGATAGGATTGCAGCATCAATGGTGCAGGGCATTTTGGGATTTACTTCCTCAGTAGGTGCAATTATGGCGGCTTTGGGAATCTCAATCCCAAGCGAGTTAGCAACCTTTTGACAATATTGTATCATTTTAATCTTTTGCGAAAGATCCGGATATGGAATCACAGCAACATCAGACAAGATCATTAACTTATGGTATCTTGGTATTTCAACCACTGTTACATGTGACAGGATTTCACCCTGTGGTAAAAGTCCTTTTTCTTTGTTCAGAATTACTCTCATATAATTTGCTGTACTACAAAGCCCTTTCATAAGGAAATCTGCTTCCCCCTCATGTATCAATTGGATTGCTTTTTCAATCCCATCTTTCTCCGATTCGACTTCGACGATCTGCATCAAAGAAATATCGACGCCCTGTTCCTCGGCAACGCTCTTTATCTTATCGGGAAATCCTGTAACTATTACATCTATGAATCCATTATTTAGTGCCTTACAAATCGCACTTATCGTATGTGGGTCCTGACCCATTGCAACTGCCAGTGTCTTGCGAGGCTTGTCTCTTACCAGTGTCTCTAATTGCTCAAGATGTTGAATTGGTTTCACGGTTTCTCCAAAAAATTTGTTTTAACACCTTTCGAAAGTATACTAAAACTGCTGTCAAGTAAATCTAAATTTTTCTAAAATTTTATTTACTAAACAAAAAATTTGGCAATACTTGACTGTAATTTTAGATTTTCTATGCAATGACATTGTGGCCCCATCGTCTAGTGGTTAGGACGCCAGACTCTCATTCTGGTAACAGGGGTTCGACTCCCCTTGGGGCTACCACTAATATTTTACAACTTTTAACTACCCAGCGTCTACTTAACCCTGCCCACTGGCAGGATATAGATGATATGATTTTCAACAGGGAGTTCCTGCTGTAGCCTTTGCTCATCAAATGCTCCGATAGCTACAGTTCCAAGCCCCAAAGCTTCGCATTGGAGATAAATATTTTGTGCTATATGCCCTGCCTCAAGAAAGGTATATCTTATACCTCTATCACCATATTTAGGTGTAATAACCTCGTAATCTGCAACAAGCAAAATGGTAACAGGAGGGCTCTTAAGCGCTTTCTGCCAAAGTCCTGAAGAATATATCTTAGCTTGATAAGAAGTGGAATCTATCTGATGAAGATAATGTTCCTCAGGAATATATCTATAAAGGCCTTCTTCAACCTCAGTCACATTATTGACAGCAATGTAAAGATCTATCGGATACAATGCACCCGCAGAGGGTGCTGTCCTAAAATAAGGTTCTTCTGTAATACCTTGACCTGCCCATAATATCTGACTTAGTTGTCTGATTGTCAGGGGCTTTTCAGTATAACTTCGTCGTGAGCGCCTCGTTGATAATGCTTCTTCTACGGAGGTTTCGCTCTGTAACTCTGGTTTAGGTAACTTTATAATCATATCATCTGCAAGGCAATTTGCTGAAAATAAGATAAGAACTACCCAGAGAATAAATATCTGTTTCATTATCCTGCAAAGCCATCATATAGTAGAACGAAACTTTATCAGGCTATTATTTTTTTCGTCTGCTAAATATTCCTTTTAAGGCTATCAAAACAAAGAAGATGCCAGCATATTTTATCGCCCTAAGATATAGCTTGGTTTTATTCACAACTTCTACAAACCGTGCCTCATCGCCTTTGATTTCGATATAACCCACAGGTTCTGCATCTACTTTTAATCCTAATCCTCCCCCTTTTCCTTTTGCGACTGGTTCTTCTTTCTCAGGTTTTTCTGCTTTTTGTGGTTGTTCGGGTTTTTCAGATCCAGATGGCTCACCAAAGCCGCCGCCACCTCCTCCCTTCAATCGAATGGAAGCAACAGGAATGATTGAAATATTCCCAATTTTCTTAATTTCCCCAAACACTGCGGTTGTGTTTGCGGTCTTTTCAATATTTGTCTTAATTTGTTGGATTAATTCTTTTACATCCATTTTTTCTCCTACCTTTCCAAATAAAAGATTATTTGGAAGATTATTTTATTCTGATGCGTGTACTAATTTTTTCTTAATATAAGGTAGTAATCCTCCACTTCGTATAATTTCCTGCATTTGTGGAGGAAGGGGTGGAAAGCTAAAAGTCTTTTCCCCTACCGTTACCTTACCATGTATTTCATCTATTTCAACCTTATCACCTTTTTGATATGCATCGACAGCCTCTGGAGATTCTATTAAAAGAAGCCCCTGGTTTGTCGCACTGCGATAGAAAATCCGTGCAAATGATTTTGCTATAATTGCCTTTATACCTACATACTTTAAGCCAATAGCAGGTTGTTCTCGTGATGAGCCACAGCCAAAATTTTTGCCTGCCAAAATGATATCACCTGGTTCAACTTTTTGGTGAAAATCAGGGTCAAGGTCCTCAAAAAGGTGCTTTTTCACGAATTCCGGATCTGAAGATTCATAGGTATATTTTCCGGGAAACATTAGGTCTGTATTGATATCGTCTTGATTATAATAAAAGACTTTCATTGTTTACCTCTTTACCTTCCATGTTTGATTATCTTCTACCGATTGCAAAATAAGTAAATCCCATTTCTCGTATTTTTTGTGGGTCATATTGATCCCTTCCATCAAAGATGACTTTCTTTCTAAGACGGCGTTTGATTTCCTCAAAATTAGGGTGACGAAACTGATGCCATTCAGTAATCAACAGCAAAGCATCTGCGCCTTCCAGTGCTTCATATTGATCCTTAGCATAGGTGATATTGGGATTTTCTCCAAAGATTCTTTTTGCCTCGTTGATAGCAGCAGGATCATACGCCTGAACTTTTGCGCCCCTCCTGATTAATTCATTGATAATTATCTGAGATGGTGCTTCACGCATATCATCTGTCATAGGTTTGAAGGAAAGCCCCCATACTGCAAAAGTTTTATCTTTGAGATTCTCGCCAAAGTAGGCAAATACTTTTTGCACGAGCACCATTTTCTGTGTTTCATTTACCTCTTCTACTGCCTCAAGGATCTTTGCTGATGAATCATGCTCTTGTGCCATCTTTATCAAAGCCTTCACATCCTTGGGAAAACAAGATCCTCCATATCCTACCCCAGGATATAGAAACTTATAACCAATGCGGGTATCAGAACCTATGCCCTTACGGACTTCTTCTATATCTGCATTGAGTTTTTCACATAATCTTGAAAGCTCGTTCATAAACGATATTTTTGTGGCAAGAAGGGCATTTGCGGCGTATTTCGCCATTTCGGCAGATCGAACCCCCATAAATATAATGCGATCACTTTGGAGAGTAAATGAAGAATATAGCTCCTGCATTATCTTTCTGGCTTGCTGGCTATCAGTCCCGATAACGATTCTATCGGGTTTCATAAAATCATCTATTGCAACGCCTTCCTTAAGAAATTCAGGGTTAGATACAACATCAAATTGATAAGAAACTCCGCGTTTTTTTAACTCTTGTTCAATCGTATCTTTTACTTTATCTGCTGTTCCAACAGGTACTGTAGATTTATCTACTACAACCTTGTAGCCATTCATATATCTTCCAATATCTTTTGCAACTGCCAATACATACTTAAGGTCTGCTGATCCGTCCTCATCTGGTGGGGTACCTACTGCGATAAATATCACCGATGATGCTTCAACAGAGTGTCTTATGTCAGTGGTAAAAGAGAGTCTTTTTTCTTGAACATTTCGGTACACCATAGGTTCTAATCCCTCTTCGAAAATGGGCATTTCTCCACGATTAAGCTTACTTATCTTATCCGAATCGTTATCAACGCAGATAACTTCGTTGCCCATCTCAGCAAAACATGTGCCTGTTACCAGTCCGACATATCCAGTACCGACTACGGCTATTTTCATTTATCTCTCCTTCTTTATATTTTTAGCAAAATAATCAATTGTTTGCTCGATACCTTCTTTTAAGGAAGTCTTTGGAGACCAATTTAGAACCTCTCTTGCTTTTGAAATATCCAAGCAGCTTCTATGAATATCTCCTGGTCGAGCGCCCATTTGTTTTGGTTTTATATCACTTCCCAATAGAGTTGCTACCTGGTGATAAAGCTCGCTTGTAGTTGTTGGCTTGCCTGTACCAATATTTATCACCTCGTTATCACACATTTCTAAACCCTTCAGATTAGCAGTTACCACATCGCCAACGAAGACATAATCCCTAATCATGCCATTCGGTTCATCCGGATAAACATAAAGATGAGGTTCTTTTTTTTGCAGGAGGTTCTCAATAAAAATCGATACAACACCTGCTTCTCCGTGAGGAATCTGCCGAGGTCCGTAAACATTCGCATATCGTAATACCAGATAGTTAAGTCCAAACTGATAAAAATAGTAATGAAGATATTTTTCTGCTGAGAACTTTGCAATTGCATATGGAGATACTGGCATAGGCACATAATTCTCGGTTGTTGGATATTCATCAGCATCGCCATAAATTGCTCCACCTGTTGAAGCAAATATAATCTTTTGCGCCCCATACTTTGCCGCATTTGCAAAAATGTTCAGACTTCCCAGAATATTTACATCCGCATCAAAAATTGGTTTTTGGGTAGAGATGGTTACGCTGATTTGGGCGGCGTGATGATTTACAATATCCGGTCTTTCATCTGCGAATATGTCAGCAACTGCGGCATCTCGGATATCGAGTTCAAAAAATTTGGCTTGGGAATTAATATTTTGACGATTTCCAGTAGACAGATTATCAATAATAATCACTTCATACCCAGCATCGATGTATGCATCAACGATATGAGAGCCAATGAATCCAGCACCACCAGTAACTAATATTTTCATTCTTCCTCCTCCACCGCTATGGTTTCCCTATAGACGGGGAATGTGACTGATGATTTGGGGATTTACTTTTTTCCACCATAGCATATGCATTATGGTTATGAATCGATTCTATACTTTCGGCTTCTACCTTATAAAAAGTTATACGAGGATCAGAGGAAAGTTTTTGTGCAACCTCACGAACCACATCTTCTACAAATTTGGGATTAGCATAGGCAGTCTCGGTTACATATTTCTCGTCTTTCCTTTTTAATAAGGAATATATCTGGCTGCTCCCGCTTTTTTCAATCATTTCTATTAATTCCTCTAACCAGATAAAATCTTTATATCTGATTGTAGCGCTCACATAGGTACGCTGATTATGTGCGCCGATTTTACTGATTTCTTTTGAACAAGGGCAAAGTGTGGTAATTGGCACATTGGCTGTCAATTCTAAACAGTAATTATGACCAAGCGATGCTTTAAACCTAGATTTATAAGACATTAGCGATTCCTGATGAGATACAGGTGCCTTTTTCTTTATAAAATAATAAAACTCCAGTTCAATATAAGCGGCATCTGCATTTAGTTTTTGTTTCAATTCAAACAGCATGTTTTCAAGATTGTCCACCAAAGTCTCTTTGTGGTAATGATTGAGCACTTCAATAAATCTGCTCATATGGGTTCCACGATATTTATGCGGAAGCTCAACATACATGTTGATACTTGCAATTGTAGGCTGCTTTCCATTTGCCCGGTCTTGTAGTACAATCGGATATTTTAAGCCCTTTAAACCTACTTTGTTTATGGTAATTTTTCGATTATCTGTCGAGTTTTGCACATCATTTAATACTGTCATAATTTCCTTTAGTTCTGAGATAACTGCTTATAATTATATTTCATAAATCCATTAGATAATAGTTGCTTGAGCTTACCCTCCTGCTCATAAATTACTAAAGCCTCAACATTCTCAAGCTGATTCACAAGATGAATACCTTTTTCAGGACCCATAACAAAGACCGCTGTACATAAGGCATCGGCTTCTGTCGCCTCAGCAGCTATGACAGTAACACTTACTGATTGATCTGCGGGTAAGCCTGTTTTTGGATCAAGAATATGATGGATACGCATCCCATCTTTCATAAAAAACTGTTCATAATCGCCTGATGTAGCTATTGCTGCATTTTTTGCAGTAAAATAACCCCACAATGTTGAATCGTCACGCGGATGCTGTATTCCAATTTTCCACTCCTCTCCATTCTCATTTTCAAGAACATACAAATCTCCACCTGCATTTATAGCCGCTTTTCTAATACCAGCAGAAACCAGATATTCAGCCACCTTATCTACAATGTATCCTTTTGCGATCGCACCTACATCAAGGCAGATTGCGGGGTCATCTTTGACTACTTTATTGCTTTCTATATGCAATTTCGTAAAATCAACATGTTTTAGATTTTCTCTGATATCATTTGGATCTGGCATAGTTTTGTCAAGAAAGTCGTATAATCGCGACACAGCCCCAATAGTAACATCAAAAGCCCCTTGGGATAACTCACTGATTTTTTGAGACTTTTGAAGCAACTCTGCCAGCTCATCTGAAATTACTATTTCTTTCTTCTCAGAAGAGTTTACCTTCCTAATTTCCGAATCATCCACCTTATCTGAAAATTGGTTTTCATATTTCGCTATAAGACTAAAAGCAGAATCAATAATCACGGGATTATCAGAATTTTTCTCCTTTATGTCAATTGTGACAAATGTGCCTAAAGCAACTCGCGTTTCTGTCACTGGCTTGTGTTGCTCATTGGAGATACGGATATAAGCAATAATTATAAGAGCAACAATCAGGCAAACTTGAATAATTCTTTTCTTCATTTAAAGTGCAATTTAGAAAAAGCACAAAGGATGAGATTATTCATTATATAATAAACCTTTGTGCTTGGTATATTTAATAAAGTACTTTGGGTATTCTAAATTAAATGCAGCCAATCTTGGAGGAGGAACTGGATACGGCCAATTAAAAGTGAGACACGAGCCATAACTGTGTATCCAAAGGAGGCACCAAATCCGATCATCATAAACCAAATTCCAATAGATGTTATTCTGCCATAGACACCGGTATGTGCTTTGGAAAAGAAGAAGTAAAGAAGTATGGTAACAGTACCAATAAATATCAAAATAGTATTTATATCGGTGAGAGGCATCATTGCACCTCGCATTTGCACGAGTATCCACGAATGCAGAGTCATTGGTACGCTCATTCCTGTAATAGCCATTCCAAAAGCTATAGGATATCTACTCAACCAGCTATATTTAGGCCAAAATCGGAAACAGTAAAGTATGCCAATGATAAAGGGAATAATAAGGATATACTCGTGACGAAGAAAAAGTGGATTATATGCATACGGAATAAAGACATTGTAGAAGGTAAGAGGAATAGAATAACCTACTGATATACCAATAAAGAGATGTTCGGCAAACCTGTAGATAGGATTTTCTTTATAAAGGAATGAAAATATACTTAAGGTTAAAAAAGCAGCAATCCATGTTCCAATAATTTCGCTCATTTTCGTCTCCTTACTTTACTACTTTTCTTTTTTCTTCACGGCGACTCAGAAAATATCCTATATTTCCAAGGATGATAAAGACAATGATTAAAAGATGTACTATAGCCTGGGCATCCATGCCAATACGAGCCACTTTGTATTTATAGAGAGTCTCAGCGAAGTCGTATTGTTGGGTTCTCCATTTAAGGTCACGAGCACGCTTTACACTAAAGCTAAGGTCATTCATTGCGAAAGCATCAACCAATTCCTCATATTCAGCAGCACCCTTAAGTCCACCAAGCATGCCTATAATCTGCCCAGTTTGTAGGTAAGGATAAACCTCCGCGGCTGATACAGCAGTAACACCAGTTGCAACATCAAGGCCAAATCTTGGCCGTGCATAGGTAAACCATTTATATCCATATGAAGAACCTGTGGTCTCAATTACTACTTGAATATTATCATAATTTTTTATTTTTTCCATTATTGACAGATTTTCAAGACTAAGCCCTGCCGCATTCGTTTCAATAGTTTTGGTTATATCCTCTCCCATACCTAAAATTATTGGGATAGTCAATGCTGCGGGTTTATATCCAAAATTACAATAATCTACATCAGGTTGTATGTCAGGAAAATCCTCTTTTACCTCTGAGATAGCCATCTCAGCAATTGGTGCTCCTGTTGGAAAGAAGGAAAGTGTGAACACCTTAATCTTTCGTGCAAAACAATGCCGTAATATTGCGATCTCCATTGGATATAACTCAGGCATTGTTGCTGGATCATGATAAAAATCTAAAATGATAGCCATATCATCCCTGCCAGCAACTGCATCAATATGTTGATAGAGGTCTTCTACAGGGGTGGTCGTATATGTGGGCAATCCTAATGGAAAAACAAGAGGCAATATTACGCAAAGGGCAACTATAATATAGATATAGCGTCTATCTACTTTTTGAATAAATTCAGAGAATTTCATATAATGCTCCTCTTCTATAATTGGAAATATTTACTCACGACCGCCGAGATAAGATCGTTCAATACCTAAAATAATTTTTAATGATGTTGCTACAATACCCAAACCTACACCGATATTTATTCCCCGTTTTGCAGCCAGGTTTGGCACATTCAAAATCCATTCAGTGATATCAGGTATCCAATGTGTAATGGCAGCACCTATAGAGACTCTTCCGAGCATAACAATTACACCGGCAATAAGCAGAACCGTGGCTTCTAGTGAGCGGGCACGGAATGCCTTATATGCTGCAGAGGCAATATAAAAAGCTAAGAGAGAAAACATTGTGGACGCTAAGGGAACTTGCAAGTTTTCAAAAACCCACATAAAAGGAGTTCCAGCCTCAATGCCCCAGATAAAACCTATAGCAGCTGTTACAACTATACTAACCAAAGTTACTATGCTATAGCCCCAGTTTGGCGCCTTATGAGTCACTTTACTCCAATGGACTAACCATAAACTACCCACAGCCAAAACAAGAGCAAAGGAAGATACAACTTTCATCCAGTCCATATACCAACTATAGAAATCATCTGCAATTTTGTGCGGTATAAATACATAACCAACGAATATAAAGCCTAATACGATAACTATTAATAAGGGTATTTGCTTTTTCATCTGTTTTCTCCTCAGTATTTATTATTGAGCTGGGAACCAATTCATAAAAAAGGTTAAGTGGAGGGTAGAGAGCAGCGTCCCAAGCACTATTCCTATTATAATTAAAAGTTTCATATAGTCCTGTGCCTTTAAAGTTCCCAAAATGAGAGGTTCGCGCGATAGATAGGCACTTGCTGCATAAAGTTCCTCCCCAATTAAGGTATAATCACATGTAGTAATAAAGAATGGCAATTGAGTAATGGCGTCAGTACCAGCAATCTGGATGGCACCTGTTGTGCTTCCAGTCTCAGTCATTAAAAGGGATTCGGCCCAGAACATACCAAGGTAAAAGTTTGTAGCGGTCTTTTCTCGAATCATTATTCCATTTACACCAGCCACAAAAGCAAACTGCTGGTCACTAACAAAGAATACGCTATTTTTATCATAAGTATCAGGTCTTCCTGCCTCATAATGGGCTTCGCGCACAATTTCTTGAGCAATTGGGAGAACAATATAATCACGCACAGGCACCAGAATACGGGTATCGTATTCTGCTGCTTTTTTTGCTACTCCACTCAATATTGCAAGACCTGCGAGTGTGGCAACATCTTGAATAGTACTTAGTCCTGGTACAAAAAGTATCGGTCTCCCCATCTCGGTGGCTCTACCTATTGCTGTATCAATTTCCTGAATCCCTGCTATTGGGCGAATATACAAATTTCTTCCCTGACGAGCAGCTTTGATCATTACGTAGACGAGTATTGCAAAAATTGCAAAGGAGATTAGGACAATAATTTTTGTCTTATCAAACCAATCCGGAGTCGGATAAAAGTATGGGTTGTCTTCAAGCTTAGTATCTACAAAGTGCCCCTTGCCATCAGTCTTCCGAAGATAGTAAGTGAAGGTTCTTTTGGCTTTATTATGTGCTTCTTCGAGAATTTTCATTCTCGCGCGGTCACTTTTTTGTTGATTTGCCTCTCGTACCCAGGGTGGCACATCTTCATTATTTATAAAACCTACATATTGAGCAATCTGTTCTTGAATCTGCTCACGCTCCTCAAGCGAAGAAACGGTTTCTAATTCCTGTTGCAACCTTTCGACTTCTTTGCGAAGCTCTTCGTGAAGCTTGTGTAATTGCTCGAGATAGAGGGTCTCTACATAATATGGTTGATATTCCTTCCAATTTCCTACATCAAGATAGGTAGGTACATAAAGCAGATTATCCTCAAGTGAGTATTGTACAATTCCACGATAAACTACTTCCTCATAAGGAACTTTGTCTAAATATTGCCTTTCCATAAATGAGAATGGCTGTGCAAAGCGATATAGGGGGTCATTCTTACTACGCTTATACACCTGATAAGTATATTTGCTCTCAGGATATTTTTCTACCCTCACAAGCTCCATTTCATCATCGTAGTAGAATGTATGCGAAATAACATAATCTTCAGGAAGCTGCACACCTTTGTCTTTGCACACGAATTGAGCAGTAATTGTCTGCGGCTCTAAATAGTCCCAATCAACATCAAATTCGACCAAATTATCAAGCACATATTCTGCATGGGTCGTTCCATTTATTTCAAGATTGATCTGCGTGACCTCAAAGAGCTCATTATCCTTTATAAGATAATTTACAGTCAATTTTGTAAGATCATTATTATATGATATTTTAGAGATCCCCAAATAAGGCTTCTCATAATAAATTCGTATCTGATCGCCTTTATCATTTGGGTTATCTTCAACAGTAAAATATTCCGCTGGGGTTGGGATCAGATCTGAACTTGCCACTTCTGCTGGTATTGGTTCATCCAAAGCAATCGTTTCCTGGTCTCCTCTGTCCTGCTCCCCTATATTAAACCTGTACCAGGAGAGGTTAGCAGGATTAAAGGCTGGAAAGTTTGCCGCAATCGAATCAAAAGGCACTATCGCATTCGTTTGCGGTGTGTATGGATAGGCATCTGGACGTGTAAAAATAAGATGTTGATTACCATGTTCATCATAAAGATAGATATTAAACTGTTTTTGATCGTCAGGGAATAATGGTAATGTCCATTCAAAATGCATCTTCTCGGCATCAAGGTACGCCACAGCATAGAACTCATCCAACTTTTCGGGAGGATCATCTGTCGTTTTTCCTACAACTATCTCAGAGAGTGGGGATACTTCTCTATTTATATTGACTGCTTGTACAGCGTAGTAATAGGGCGTTCCAACTTTAAGTTTGCTGAGTATGTATGTAAACTGCCTAAGTTTTAATCCAGCAAGGTAATATGAGGTGGTATCCACTTCCCCATCTTTTTCGACTATCTCAGTAAACTCGCTCTTCTTTGTTTTATACATATATTCTTTATTGGGAATAACAGACAACATTCTGTAATGCTGCATTAGCGGGCCATATACCTTCATATCACGGGGGATTTCTCTATACAGTACTTCATATCCCTTATCACCCTTTTTCTGGCCTTTTTCGTGTTTCAGTTTAGCTGGGGAAGTTGCGGAAACGAAAAAATTATATCCTTGGTCAAGATAACGAATAGTATCGCCGACAAATCCAGTTTCTTTATTGATTGGTATCTTCCCAATATAGAAGAGTGTATCCGGTGTTACACCCCGATAGACTCTATATTCAATTATTTTCTTCTCTTTTGGTAAAGGATTCCAAATAATCTCTAATCCTCCACCATCATCATAGGGAATATCGCGAGCTTGTAAACCGGTTACGGGTTCATCATTAGGAAGCATCTGAGCATTTGCTAGCCCGAAACAACCCCAAAGCAAAATTACTATTATACCACTCAGAATACTTTTTTGCATAGTACTCCTTCCTTACAAGATTACTTTAAATAGACTTTCCGTATGCAAATAAACCGCCTGCTTTATAAATATCCATTTGAACCTTTGAGAAGGGCATCAGTGAGATAAACGGAGAGGAAGTTTTACCAGTCTCTAAGTTAATCTCAAGCTCTTGCCTTTGCTGAAGTTTGTCTAATTGTATATCTAAGATTTCCAGAATTGGTAGCCCTGAATTTATTGCATTGCGCTTATAAATTGCACCAAAGGAAAGTGCAAGAATGGCTTGTATACCAAGAGAGATAAAACAGTCTACGGCTTGCTGGCGGGATGAGCCTGCACCAAAATTTTTGCCAGCAATCACAATATCACCTTTTTCAGCTTTCTGGACAAAATCCTTCCACCCCTCAAGATTATCAAAAGTATATTCTCCCATCTGATTAATATCAGTAATAGTAAGGTACCTATTATGGAAGATCATATCTGTATTGATATCATCTATCAGCTTGCCGCTGGCATCGGTTAGCAACCAAATTTTGCCTTTTATCAATACATCTTTTAGCATGACACGATAAATTTGGTTTTGGCTGTCACTTGTCAATTTTTTTTATTAAAAAAATACATATAGACTATCCACCAACCACCTGGCTTCCAGATATTGCATTGGAATTAAGTAGATTATCCATTTCGAATACAATTTGTTGAAATTCATTCCTAAGGTGTTCAGGCAAGGGTGGACCCGCTACATTTTCAAGCTTAAGTGGATCAATGGCTCTTCCCTTATCATAAATGGTATAATGAAGATGGGGACCGGTAGAGTATCCGGTTGAACCTACATATCCGATAAGCTGTTTTTGTGTTACTTTGGTACCAACATTTATTCCAGGCGCATAATTGCTGAGATGACCATATAGTGTAACATAGCGCCCATTCTTATGCCTGATTTTAATACAGTTCCCATATCCATTATTCCAACCTTTAAAAATTACAGTTCCATCAGCCGCTGCAACTACAGGCGTACCATAAGGAGCAGCATAATCAACTCCATTATGTGGAGCAACGATCTTCAAAATTGGATGGTACCGAGCATTGGAAAAATATGAACTAATATATGAATAGTTAAGGGGAGATTTCAAAAATGCTTTTTGAAAAGAATTGCCCTCTCTATCAAAATAGCCAAATATATCATCACCATTCTCAAAATAATAGGCAGTAAGATCGTACCTCTTTCCATTATAGGACGCAGCAAGGATTTTTCCATATTCGAGTATTTCACCTTTATGAGTAAATATTTCGTAGACTAATTTGCAGCTATCGCCCTCACGTGGATCGATGAAGAAATCAATATCCCACTGAAAAATATCACTGAATTGCATTATTAACTTTGGAGGAAGAGCTTGATCAACCAAGGCTTGATAAAGGGAAGTCTTAACTTCTCCAGAAATTGCTTGTATCTCTTTTGTAAGATCTATTTTGTTATAAATTGTATTAAAATCTCCTATTGTATCCCGTGTTACAAAATATCTATCAATCTTATTGGGATGATATTCAAGCTTTTGTACCTGACCAAGGGTATCTAAAATAATTAGAAAGCTATCACCGGGCTGTGAATGTCTGAGATCGAAGTTGGAATTTAGTGAGTTAGTAATTTTGTATGCATCCTGAGCACTTATATTTTTTTCGATTAATTCAGCATATAACGATGAACCTGCTTTTATTTTTCCACCTACATTAATGTATGGATGTTTTTCTTCTTGTTTGACTTGTTCTTCATTGTTATCATGAGTATCACAGGTAGCAATAAACAAGCTTGTTGCTAACATAGTAGCTATTAGGATTATTCTCAAGTTTTTTCTCTTCCTCATAAATCACTCCATAATATACTCACAATTCACCTTTAGTTGCCGCAATAGCAGCTGTAACAGGGCTTGCTAAGTATGTATCACCATCTCCCTGCTTTCCTCGGAAGTTTCTATTTCCAGTTGAAACTTGAATCTCGCCTTTACCGGTCATCCCGATCTGACCAGAGGCACATCCGCCGCAACCCGGATTCGAGATTATGGCACCTGCGCGATAGAGAATATCGATCAAACCTTCTTCAAGCATATTGCCATAAACTTCCTTTGTAGCAGGCACTATTCTTAGCATAACACCCTGGGCAACTTTGTTGCCTTTTAAAATCTCAGCCACCTGGCGTATATCTTCAATACACCCATTGGTACAAGAGCCGATAAATACAGAGCTTACTTTTAACCCATTCAATTTTGCTACATCAGTAACATTATCAGGTCTCGGCGGACAAGCAATCTGTGGCTGCAGGTCAGATACATCGATATCAATCTCTTCAACATATTCGGTGTCATCATCTGCATAGATAAAATGCGGTTCAGTTTTGGTCCTTTTTCTAACCCACTTTGCAACCTCCTGATTGGGATTTGGGAAGGCTACAATTCCACCCAACTCTGTAGTCATACTACAAATAGTAACATACTCGGCAAAGCTAAGGTCTTTCAGACACTCCCCATAAAGTTCAATGCACTTACCAAGGGCACCTGAGCTTCCAAGCTTTCTAAGTATATACAAAATCAAATCTTTGCCAACAGTTGGATAGGAGAATGTACCTTTTAGATTTATTTTGATTGTTTGGGGCACCTCAAACCATGTTTTGCCGGTTCTAAAGGCAAAAGCAATATCCTGGTCACCCATCCCCTGACCAAAGGCATTTACTGCACCTAAAATATTAAAATGGCTATCTGTGCCAACCATTGTTCTTCCTGGATAGGCAATACCTTTTTCAAGTAGAACATGAGTTCCGATTCCCTCATCTACATCAAAAACTTTTATACCGTACTTTCTTGCAAACTCCCGGCATATCTGCTGATTATTCGCATATGGAATAGTCTTAGCAGGTGCTACAGTGTCAAAGGTAAACAGCAGATTATCCGAATCTACAAGTGGCTCATCCGGATAATGTCTTTCAAGATTTTTCACCACATTTGGTCCGCCAAAATCACGGGCAGTACGGATATCCAATTTTATCCATACAATTTTACCTGCTTCAACTTCTTCTTCAGAGTGATTTTGAAGAATTTTTTCTATAATCGTCTTTCCCATTTAGTCTCCTACGGATGAACTCATTTTAGCCTGACCTATAAAAACTCTTTATCAGCCAAAGTCTCTTCTATCTATTTTTTCAGACTTAGCCGATTCTTTCTCTATAAATTTCAGTATATCCTCAGATTTAGTTCCGGGCAAAAATATCTCTTTCACACCCAACTTTTTTAAAAATGGAATATCATCTTCAGGAATAACCCCTCCACCAAAGACAATTATGTCCTCCGCACCCTTTTCTCTGAGGAGTTCTATGATCTTAGGAAAAAGGGCATTATGAGCGCCAGAAAGTATACTTAATCCAAGAAAGTCAACATCTTCTTGGATTGCAGCAGAAACAATCTGCTGAGGACTCTGTCGGATACCTGTATAAATAACTTCATAGCCAGCATCGCGCAATACTCGAGCTATAAATTTTGCCCCCCTATCATGTCCATCTAACCCTGGCTTAGCAATCAAAATTCTTATTTTCTTCATATAACCTCTCTACGACAAAAACAAACAGTGAATACAAAAAACGAAAATTTAATTTTTATTTGTCAATTTTCCCCTTTGTTCATTATCTTCTAGCTGTATTACTAAAATTACAAAATGGGTTGTTCCTCGTACTCACCGAATTCCTGGCGCAGTACATCACAGATTTCTCCTAAAGTCGCGTAGGCTTTCACCGCTTCGAGAATTGGGGGGAGTAGATTTTCATTTGTATTAGCAGCTCTTCGTACATTCTGCAATGTTTTCTTTACCTGCGTATCATCCCGTGATTGCTTGATTTTTCTCAGTTTTTCGATTTGCTTTCTTTCTACCGCTTCGTCAACTTTTAGGAGTTGAAATGGAACCTCTTCCTCTGTCGTGAACTCGTTTACCCCTACAACGATTCGCTGTTTATTTTCCACTTGCTTTTGATACTGATATGCGCTATCCTGAATTTGTTTTTGTACATAGCCCTTTTCTATAGCCTCAATCATACCCCCTAACTTATCAATCTGCTCGATATATTCTGTAGCCTTTTTTTCTATTTGATTTGTCATTGATTCAATGAAATACGATCCGGCAAGAGGGTCAATTGTATTAGCAACTCCACTTTCATGTGCAACGATTTGTTGGGTTCGAAGTGCTATTCTGACAGAATCTTCACTTGGAAGGGCAAGGGCTTCATCACGAGAATTCGCATGTAATGACTGCGTTCCGCCAAGAACTGCAGCGAGTGTTTGTATAGTAACACGGACAATATTATTGTCAGGCTGCTGAGCAGTCAGTGTCGAACCTGCTGTTTGAGTATGGAAACGTAATTTTTGCGAGCGAGGATTCTGGGCATTAAATCTTTCCTTCATAATCCTTGCCCACATCCGACGGACTGCCCGGAACTTTGCAATCTCTTCCAAAATATCATTATGTGCATTGAAAAAGAATGAAAGACGAGGGGCAAAATCATCAACATCCAAGCCTTCTTTAATTGCCGCATCCACATATGCTATACCATTAGCAAGTGTAAATGCTATCTCCTGAATAGCTGTAGCACCGGCTTCTCTTATATGATAACCTGAGATAGAAATTGTATTCCAGCGTGGCACATTTTCAGAGCAGAACTTAAAAGTATCTGTAATCAATCTCATAGAAGGTTTTGGGGGAAAAATATATGTTCCTCTCGCTATATACTCCTTCAAAATATCATTTTGGATAGTACCGCGCAATGTATCTTTTGCAATTCCTTGTTTCTCAGCCACCGCAATATACATCGCTAAAAGAATAGCAGCCGGAGCATTGATTGTCATTGAGGTAGATACCTTATCAAGTGGAATATCCTTAAAAAGTAGCTCCATATCTGCTAGGGTGTCTATTGCAACACCGACTTTCCCTACCTCGCCGCTGCTCATCGGATGGTCTGAGTCATAACCAATCTGTGTACAAAGATCAAAAGCAACTGAGATACCTGTCTGCCCCTGAGAAAGCAAGTATTTATACCTCTTATTTGATTCCTCAGCATCTCCAAAACCAGCATACTGCCGCATTGTCCATAATCTACCGCGATACATTGTGGGCTGAATACCTCTTGTAAAGGGGTAAAGTCCCGGGTAGCCAAGATCTCGTTCGTAATCCAGTTCTTCCACATCTTCTGGGGTGTATAACCGCTTGATTTCTTCTGATGAGCCTGAAAGAAATCTGTCTTTCCTTTCAGGATGGTTTTCCACTGTTTTCTTCACCAGTTCTTGATATTTCTCCTTCATACGAATCCTTTTCCTATACTATATTTATTCAAAAGCGTTTGCATAAAAATTTTTCAATTCGATAAATAGATTTGGTGGTGTAATTTTTTCTTTTTGATAATATGTGTCAAGCGTTCGCAACGCGAAACTAATATTTCTCTTTTCTTCTTTTAATATATCATCTCGTGTTTTTACTAAATTTTTCTCTGTCATCTCTTTAACTTTTTCTAAATATTCTATAAGATATTTTGCAGAATTCCTTTCTTCCCCATTATACCTATAGGCTACAGCAAGATTAAAATATACCTTGGGAGACTGATTTAAGCTCAATTCCTGGCTATATTCCTCAATAGCCTGGTCCCATAAGCCTATATAAGAATAAATGAATCCTTTCCAGAAATGGGCTTGGGGGTAATGCGGATAGATGGCAAGTAAATTGTCAAAATATTTAATTGCTTTTTCATACTCTTTCGCATGGAAGTGAGAGTAACCCAGGTGATAAATAACTTCATGATTGTAAGGAATGTATTTCAATGCCTGTTCTCCTGCCCGAATTGAAGCAGCAACATTAGGAAGGGATGCTTTAAACTTCTCTTTCGATTCCTGAAGATATGTAAAGCCTCTGATGTTCTGTACAGTGTTCCCAATGAGCCATACAAAGAGCGGAATAATAATCCAGAGAAGCCATCTACTGCCAACCTTGCGATTAACCTTTCTGTCTTTTATAGGGTTCTTATCCGAATCATAGTTAGCAAATATAAGACCTGAAAAAAGGAAGAAATAAAATTGTAAAGGGGCTATTCGCATCGTTATTGTGAATAGATTATGAGTAAGGAGAAATAGAAACGAAAGCAGGCAAGCGAAAACAAAGTATCGCCTTTCATCATCATACAGCTTAATCTTTCTCAAAGCCTCTCTTACTGTCAAAACAATAACTACCAAAAATAGCAATAAACCAATTATACCAGTCTCAGCCCACAGCTCAATCAATTCATTGTGGGCGTGTGTTATAATATCTTCTTCTCCCACCAGACTATAGTCAGGACTTCTGTATTTGGGATAGAAATGCACAAAAGTGCCAAGTCCACTCCCTGTAAGCCAGAAATCCTTTATATATTGGAGGCTTGAACTATAAAGTCTTTCTCTGAAAACAATTGTTGCTGGCCGCATAAAGTGAAAACTCATAAAAAGCATTACAAATATTAACCCCACGCAAATCAAGCTGATAATCAAGAGCCGAAAATTTCTCTTTCTATATAGATAGAATAAGAAAAACAAACCGCTTATCAGAAAAAAAGCGACAAGCCCGCCTCGAGACTGTGTCCAGAAAAGAAATACTATGCAAAGAGCAAAAAGAAAAGCATAAATGTATTTTAAGTTCTGCTCCTTTTTGCCTACTGCCACTTTCCATTTGTATGCCACAAAACCAATTAATGTAAGAAGATGACTCGCATAATAGTTAGGGTTTGCCCAGCTAAGTGATAAACGAGAAAAATCCCCACTGGATGATTGAAGAAAATAGCCAGGTATAATTGCTAGAATAAAGCCCAAAACTATGGCGTTTGCGAGCAAATTCCGCTCTCGTTCTTGAAAATTAAGTTGCGAAAGAACAAAAAATAAAATCACATGCGGAATAAGATAGACCAGGACACTTATCCCAGAAAAGGAATGGTTTGAAAAAATGGTAATTATAACATTATAAAGAAGAAATGCTAAGACAAATAGGTAGACAACCTTATTTTGAATCTGGGTAGATTGCGAAACAACAAAAGCAATGCTGATAGCAAATACTAATATTTGGATTATGAGGATTTTATACGGAAAGAATAAATAAAATCTTTGAGAAAAAAAGAGAGGATTTAGTAAAAGGAGAGTCGCAATAAGAAGTGTGCTAATACTAAACGAAAGTGAACCTTCCGCCAGCCGGCGGATTGAAACATTAGACATAGCCATTACAAAGAAAAAAGCCCTATTCCGCATACACAGAATAGGGCCTTTTGAATAACCAAATTTACCTCATGAGTATCATCTTCTTCACGGCTGAGAATTCATCAGTTTCCAACTTATAGAAGTAGATGCCATTCCCTATATTCCCAGGCTCCCAGTAGGCAACTCCATCTTCACCTTCAATTGTGTCAACATGCTGTCCAAGGACATTATATATTTTGATTTCAACTTTCTGTAGAGGATTGTCCTTAATCTGATACCTGATTTTGGTTGAATTCTTGAACGGATTTGGATAGTTCTGCCCAAGGAAACTGACCTCAAACTCATCTTCAGGGTCTATACCCACAGTTCCTAAACCGACTGTATTAACATACCTGCCACCTGAAGAGACGACCCATGTTTCCGTGGCCTCATCCCAGAAGAAAGCATGGCCATAGTAAGCCTCCAGTCCTATATATTGCCTAACCATATCATCAAAAAGTGGCTTAATAGGAGTATTTGGATCATCCACCGTTTGAATAACAAAGAAGTCTTCTGTCAAAGTCTGAGAGGTGGTAAGAGTAAATTCTGCCCAATCATCAGTGAATGCTCCAGCAGCTGCATATGGGAACGTTTGAGAATAAATTAGATCACCAGGCAAACCATCTACTTCATCATATATATCAAAAGTTATGTTAACACTCGCACTAGGATCATCAGAATTATTAAAGAGATAGGTTTTGACTTTTTCAATTGTATATTCTGTCAGCACTTCATCGCTGAATGGAGTAAAGTAAGTGCCGCAATTCCAGGAAGTTATGTAATTACCCGACCATTCACGAGAATTATATCCTAACTCAAACTGGCCTGCTGGAAGAATTTCGATCTCAATTGATGTAGTATCATTTGTCAGATCAGCGTCTCCTGTCGCTTCTACCCAAGCAATAAAGTCATATGTTCCTGCTACAAGTGTGGTTGTTGGTGCTTGAGTCATCCAGCCAAGCGCATATTCTCCTGTTGCAACTTCCGGAGGGGAATTATTAAAGAAATCAAATGGGGTTGTACCAATACCATCAATGTCTATACGCAATTTAGGAGATATTGTAGAAAGACCACCGTTTCCATAAACCAGACCAGGAGATAAAGTCATGCCTTCAGTGGTAGGATAAGGAATGACAGGGAATGCGCCGATTGCATCAACATCTGGTAGATTTGACCCTACGATAGTCACATCATCAACCCAGAAGCCTTCTCCGTCTCCACCATCATGATTATTATCTAATCTTACCACAATGGCAAGCACTATTTCTTTGCCTTGATATGCAGAAATATCATACCTTGGGCTGACTGTCCACTCATCAGTTACACCATAGTCATACCCCAAATTTTCCATTGGTACTATTGGCTCATCTGGTATTAGGTTCTCCTCATCGAAATCTGAGAATATAGGAGTTCCATCGGCTGTGATCTCCACATTATCAACCCAGAAACCTTCAAATGTTGCTGCCGGGTCTGAAGCCAAGGCAAAACGTATCTGAACTGTTTCACCAACATAGGCTGATAGATCAAATTCTGCATCAAACCATCCTTCGCTTGAGCCACCCCATCCAGGGTAAGATAATGTATCTGCAGAATTATGCGTATTCCAGGCTCCAGCATATGCGATAGTTACATTGTATGGATGAGCAGTGTCTTCAAGGAATTCATAGGTCTCCCAGTTATCAGTTGAGATTTGTACATTTGCAACATCCCAGCCATCGTAGGGAGGGTCTTCTCCACCTGGCGTTTCTGTCTCATACTGAAGTTTGCAAGTAAGATACCCTTCCGAAGCTGTTGCAAGGTCAATATCAGGTGAATATAAGTAATAGATTGCATTTTCTCCATACAGATGCGTTTCTTCAGAGCCAGCATACCAGGAAGTCCCTCCTTCATATGCTTCATACTCAGAAGAGTGCCATGCTATTGCATCCTCTGTTTTACCAATATATGCATACCAATAATCCTCAAGATAGCCATCTCCATCACCGTCTATATCAACGAGATCGCTATTAAACCAATATTCGAGTTCCAATCTTCCATATCCATCCGGACACATAAAAGGAGGTGATATTAGCAAGTTCATTCCATCTGGGATAGGCATCATAAAGTCATCAATCCACCAGGAATGTATGGGGCTGTGAAAGGAGTCGGTTACTGTGGCCCAGGTATCAGCGTGGCTGGGCACCCAGGGAGCTTGATCTACCTCAATAATAGCATCAATACACCACTCATAGTCAGTACCCCAATCCTCAACAACATATGTCCAAGTTCCACTTCCAGGAAGTATTTCTACAGAGCGATTTGCACCTGTAGTGCCATCATCTGAGATAATAGAAAGAGTATCTCCTGCAGGTACCGAATAGGTAATAAAGAAATCATCGGTTGTGTTTACTGTATAATCCAGGGAAGACAAATCTACATAATTCCAAGTGCCTATATTTGCTGTCACAACAACACTTCCTATCTCTGTGCCAGGAAGACCTTCTGCATCCATATCGTATACATGGACAATGGCTTCAGCTCCATCCGAGCCAGAATACCAATAAAAAAACGCTCCTGCTAATGTGCCGGCACGACGAGCAGTAAAGCGCACACCATATTCATCAGCTTCATCAGGAATGACCCAATAATAGGTAGGAGTACCATAATACCAGATATCATCTACATCTTCAAAGTTATCTTGCCAGAGTAGATATTCTTGCTGATCCGGTTCAGGGGGTTGTTTAGAGGGAGCAGGTTCTTTCGGCACTCTAATCACTTTCTCATTTGCTGTTTCTAAGAGCGGATGCCTCTCTTTCTGCAGGACTGGCTGTATTTTTTCATACTTGCCGAGCTGTGGTTGCTCTTTTGCCATCTCTGCAAAGACCAACGAGCTCAGCATTAGTATGCTAACGATTGTAATCGCGGTTACTTTTGTTTTCATTATAACCTCCGTTTAACTTTTTACATTCTTAATGTTTCCTTTAAGCCTATCTGTCAGTTAACACACTACTTTTTTAGCTATGAAGTTAACACATTTTACTTTCTCCCTCTTACAATCCAGCTACCACTCAAGCTGTCCCCAATATCTGCTATCTGCACAACTTAATACCAGACTACTTCTTGAAGAAAAAAGATGTCAAGTTTTTTTATATTTTTTTAATTTTTTTTCATAGCTAATTCATAAACTTTTTTCCTGGCCTGCAAATATAGAAAAATTATCTCGCAATAATAAGCTTATAGATTTTATCATTGGGTTTAGAATTGAGATATACTTTGTAAAAATAAACTCCATTAGCCAAACGGTCGCCGTCCGCATCTCTCGCGTCCCAATAAACTTGGTTAAATCCCTTTTCTCCATTGGAAGTTATTTTTTTTATGCTTCTACCTGAAATGGTAAATATTTCAATAGTAACTGGAGCATCTTCAGTTAATGTAAAAGTGAACCGGGTTTCATCTTTCACTGGATTGGGGTAGTTTAGGACATTACTTGCCTGAAGTGAACCTTCTTCTTTTACCTTAAACTCAATTTGGACTTCATTATCTTCATTAAAATTATCAAAAGCCTCTAATCTGAGTCTATGTGGGCCTGGAGAAAGAGATGGAAAATCGTATTCTATGGTTCCCTTTGTATAAGAGTCTAAGTCGTAAACAAAATTTTCCGTAATATTTTCCTCATACGAATCGTCAACAGAAACCAGTATTCTATGACCTGGCCTATTCATTATATTTATTCCATTGCTATCCACCAATTCAGCATAGAGTGTTGGCGAACTGGAGACATAATCTCCATTTTGAAAGGTGGGACTATCAAGCCATACATTGATATTGGGGGGACCGTCCTGTTCAGCAGAGCTATAGCCGTTGATGATTAATCTATGGTCATCTGCATCTTCCCTTTTGTTATAAGGTATAAGAATATCCTTACTTTTTTCATTATTAACTGCATATCCTACAATATGGCCTGCGTCTCCACCATAGATATCATCAGGGACAACAAATCTCAAAGAAGCGGTATCCTGCTCACAGGAGACGGGCCCACGAAAGATCATTTCCCCTTTTTTAATATAATTAAATGTCCATCCTCTATCAACAAATACGGTTTCGTAATCTGTATCATATACTGTAAAAAAGAGTTTGTCATATTGATTGATAGAGTCTAATATAGTTCCTTCGAGATATGCGGTTTGCCTTCCCATAAGTGAATCTGGGAGTTCTTGGGGTATAGTTACTTTCCCTCCGACTTCTGGGATAGCGAGCCTCAACGCAGGGTCTCCAAAAAACATATAATAAGGATAGCCTCCGTTTTTTGCTACTAATATAGCTTCACCTAAGCAAATATCATCATCAGCAGAATTAACCAAATTTTTTACTATCTCATTACAGGGACCAAAACTACCACGTATATTTGAGGCATATGAAGCAATAGAGCCGCCAGCCGGAGTTAAAAGTATCTTTTCCGCCATTGAATCGAAATTATTAAACTGAAAAGCCCCTACTTCACAAGCA
Source organism: Cloacimonadia bacterium (assembly GCA_049975325.1). Classification (GTDB taxonomy): domain Bacteria; phylum Cloacimonadota; class Cloacimonadia; order JGIOTU-2; family JBNGDW01; genus JBNGDW01. Next base: position 30,443 of record JBNGDW010000003.1, read on the forward strand.
CCGGCAATGAAAAATGTTAGCCTATTCTTATTCTGAAATTTATCAAGGTCTCTACTGATAACAATATACTTCTCATGTCCCAATTGATCGGGATTTCCATGTCCCCGGTAGTAAAAGAGAGTAGTCCCATTATTTACGAATTCAAGTATATCTTCAGTTGCTCCCGGCTTATTTTGAAATTCATCAAAAGGATATTCTATACCATAAATCTTCTTTATTGTCACAACCTCTCTAAGGCGATTTGCACAATCGGTTTCCATGCCTAAAATTGCAGCCGAATCAACATAATCACTAGAATGTTCTGGATTATTAGTATCATCAGCCACAAGTAGTACATTGGCTCGCCAGGGACCATATTCAGAGGACATAATATAATCTTCTATCTTATTTATCACGATATCTACATGAGAACTGGTCTGACAGGGCAATCTTCCTATCATCATCTCTGGTCGGCTTATACTAAAATACACAAAATAATCATCGCTTACTGAACAGGACGAGCTTGTTACAAACGGGGGGATTTTATTTCTCTCACCAGTAACGGATTCGTAATGTTTAAAATCAGTTGAGCCATCTCCTATAAGTAGCGTATAAGCCACACTTTCTCCATAATTCTCAAAGGCATATTTTAAGAAATGGCGAATGCCAACAACATCTGGCACCCCCCAGGAAAACTCATCATAAACATCGGACAATCTCGCGACCAGCACAGATAGACTATCTGCTGCATAATGCAGGTCTGCAAGCGCCTGTGACTGCTTATACCATTCATCAGGAGTTATAATCACCATATCTGTTTGTGGGAAGTTTTCACTATTTCGCAAATAAGGCGAACCGGAGCCAACCTGCCCCCCAGAGGAAACAAAATACCAATCAATATAGTCTGTCTGAATCTCTTGAGGAGTGCGGTATCCTCCTGCACATACAACATAATATTTCACAGACAAGTCTTCCACTGAATCTGTAAACTCTAAGGTGTTATCAGATATAAAATTAGAATCGTCAACTGGAATTACAACGGTAGAATCAAAATCGTATATCTTAAAAATCCTTAGCTCATCTTTTTTCACATTTTCTATGCGGAAAGTTTGCTCACCAAGAGAAGATGGTGAAAAAAGAAGCTGATTATTGCGCAAGAACAGTTTCCTATAGTATTTGGCTTCAAAGTAATCAAGTATCAATTCGGAACTAGATATTGCAGGATATAATTGAATTCTAATTTGGTTGGTTCCGTTCTGAAAATTGACTGAAGCGGGCAGGTTAACAGTAATTCCGGAAGTGGGATAGGCTCTTCCTATATATTGCCCATTTAGATAGAACCTTAGCGAATCAAGATCAGTATTTGTAGCACAGTAAAAATACATCTTTTGATCTCCACTTGCTACTACATCATATACCGGAAACTCAAGAGTATAAGAGCCAGTTATGTTTCCTGAGAGTTCTTTCCAGTACCAACGAAATGGCTTGCCTGCTGGATCCAGGCGGAACTTCTCTTCTTCAAAATGGTCCTCAAAATAAAACTGGCTTATCACATTCTTCCTCTGTGCAGTGAATGGTTTATATTGAGATTGAGGTGGCTTTAAACTGACTTTCTCATAATTATATGTTAACCAATAGATATTAGTATAGGCGTAGGGGTGATAATAATTATTGGAATAGCCAGAATGCATTAAATCCCCATTTGGGTCTCTTGCATAAAAATATATCGCATCACCTGATTCTGAAATATCATAAGGTACCTCTTTGAGAGGCGGAAGTTCTGCACCAACATTTCGAGAAAGCGCTCCCCCACCGCCATTAAATATTTTTATCCTATCCATAGTCAGGTCTTGTACAGGTATACCTGCCTTAGCTAATTGGCTTTTTGTAATCTTGTAGATTCCATCCTGATCAATAGGTATTTTAAACCACTCATCTGCATATGAAAAAGGATCATACGTGTCCTTAATACTCTCATCTTTAGGTAGTTGCCAACTCCTTGCAATCTCAAAGTTTACAATAGTATTTCTAAAGATATGCTTGAAATTATTATCAGTAAAAAGAGTTTTTGCCTCTGTATTGCCTTTATAATTTATGCTTATACTTAGCCCGGAAGTGATTTTTAGATAACCATCCGCCAGCTGGCGGAAAGGATTAATAGTCATTCTCACAACCCGTTGCCATCTATAATTATAGGGCTCTGAGACTTCAATCAGAGATGGCGAGAGAGTAGGAGCATACTTCATTTGTTGGATCTCGTATACAGGGAAAGCAATATCGTCTTTCCCTATTTCAAACCGAGGAGAAGGGGCTATAGGATATTGTAGATAAACCTTCTTGTCAGTTTGATTGCTTATAGAAAATGAGATATCTCCGTCTGGTGGTACACCAACAAGAAAAGAGTATTCAGGAAGTAAAGCTGCCCCTTCTTCTTTCTCATTATAAAATCCAGGTGCATCGATGAAAGTAAAACCCTGTTTTTCTGAAATATGATACTCTTGTAGTTCAAATGAGATGACTAATTGTTTCTTATTAGACTGGATAATTTTGAGGGGGCTGTTTTGTGCTAATAATGCGGTACTATGCAAAAGTAACAGAAGTGCACAGTAAATTACTAATTTTTTCTTCAAGATATATCCTGCTATATTTTATTTTGCTTTATTGACAAATTGAGCAAGTCTGGCTTTTCGGCGAGCCGCATTGTTCTTGTGAATTACTCCTTTTTTTACAGCCTTATCCAGAACTGAATATGCATCAGGCAACAATTTCTCCATCTCTTGTTTATTCTCAGCATTTTTTAGCTTTTTCGTCATAGTTCCTATCGTTCTTTTTACATATCGATTCTTCTCTCTCTTCTTTGCATCAGAACGAAGTCTTTTCTTACATGATTTATGCTCAGGCATAGCTTACAGTCTCCTTACTTTTTGTTGAAAACAATAAATTCTTTTGGACAAATGTCAAGCATTCCTCTGTATAATCTTATAAAAATGGTGGTTCTTCTTTTTGGTAAAAGCGATTTCAAAACGCGCTCTTTTTACGAATCTTCTTTGGATTCTGTATCTTTTGATTCGGATTCTGAGGGAGGCTTTTTAATATACTTTCTTTTGATCCTTCTCTCTCCATAACCATAGTCGCCATAGCCATATTTGCCATAACTGTGATAACCAGAAGAGCCATGAGTTGTTCGAACACCCAGAACTTGAAACAGTTTCGTAAAACCAAGTATAATTAGGTAGCAAATAACCAGAAGAAGGGTTAATACAATAACTGAACCGATAAAATAAATGAGTAAATTTTGCACTTTCCCGGAAACTGGAGTGGGAGATGCGCTCTTGAAAATATCTATTTTTGCTAAAAGGCATTTCCCACCTCTTTCCCTTTCGGCAACTACATTTTTTAATGAATCGATCAAGCCATTTTGCCTACTTAATCTCGTTCTAAGTGCATCGAGTTCATATGGGTTTTCTGAGTTGGATATATCATCTAGAATCTTCTGTTTCAATCGTTCTTCATCCTGGATACGTGCTTGTATATCTTCAATCGGTAACTCACTATTCGCCCGGATAAGCTGATCCGATACCAATCCAGGTAACTGGCGAAGGGGCGCTATTACCTCATTGTAATTATCAATTGGGAGTTCAATGAGTTCCGTCGTAGTATTCCCCTCTGATATGGAATAAAGAATTCTATTCTCACTATCTGTGGCCCTCTGATCTACCTTATTTTTTATTTCACTTACATCGGGAGCAGCAAATTTCAATTCCAATTTCATTGCATAATTATAAGATTGAAAAAGTTCATCCCCCTTTTCTGAGAAAGAAGAAGGTATCTCGTCTTTTGAGGAAGAGACTGAATCTAATATCCCGGATCTTCCTATACTTATAATAAGTGAGACCACTATTACACCTATAATTAATAAGGACCGAACATTTTTTGATACATATACCTTAGCCATTTGCCTCCTTGAATACTAGTTATTCTATCGTTTTATTATTTTTATTCTTATCTGCATATTTTATCTTACTTTCTGATATTGCTTTTTTTGCATTTATTGTATAAGTTATCATTGCTATAATCAGTAGGACCGTACCAAGAAAAACTATTATTTCTTGTAAAGAAAATCGCATCAATAAATCATTTGCTGTAATATTTAGGTTGAGCACATAAAGATATATAGCGATACTAATGAAAAATACAGATAGTTTGCCAAAGAGATTGGAACTGGGCACTATTTTATATTTAGAAATAAGACCATATGAGCCTATCAGTATGAAAAGTTGAATTATAATAATTATAATAAAAGCGGTTAGTGGGAAATTTCTTTCAAAAACCAAGAACACCATAATAGCAAGGGAGAAAATTTTATCAATAACAGGATCAAGAATTTTCCCTAATGATGTTATTTGGTTTAATACTCTTGCAATGAAGCCATCAAGCACATCTGTGATTCCGCAGAAAAGAATTAAAATAAATGCCCAGATATTCTCACCTCTATTGAGCAGGATCAGTATAAAAGGCAAGATAAGAAGACGCAAGGTAGTTATAAGATTTGGGATAGTTGCCAACGACTTTACCTCAAAATCTGCTTGAGAAAATTTTGCTTTCCCTGGTAAAAGGTTAGAAAGTAACTTTTGCACAATTATTTCATCCTGGTATTTGTATTTTGCAAAAACAATTTTTCCCGTAATGTCTTATAAAAACTCTGTTCAGGCAACCGTACAAATTTAATCTGATACTGTGACAATTCTACAACAATCTTTTCATCCTTGCCCACTCTTCCGAGATCCTCTCCATCAATATTCAGATGAACGCCCTTTGTCTCGGTCTTTAATTGAAAAGATAATTTGGCATCAGCTGGCACAATGATTGGATGGATAAAAAGATTCTGCGGACTTATAGGTGTTATGGTGAGCACATTTGTTTTTGGAGAAAGGATAGAGCCCCCAGCTGATAATGAATACGAAGTGGAGCCAATAGGAGTGGCAACAATAACTCCATCAGCAGCTATCGTATAAATGAACTCATCATCTCTATATACAGCGACATCAATTAGTTTTGGATATTCACCTCTATAGATTACACAATCATTGATTGCAAAAAACTTTTTCCCTCTATTTGGGAGATGACATTCTAATACTATTTCCTCTTCTGTATAAAAATTTCCAGAGATAACTTCCTGTATAATATTTTGAAACCCGCTTTTTTCGCATGAGGAGAGGAAACCCAGTTTACCAAAATTGAATCCAAGCAAGGGAATCTCTTCCGCTATTATCATTTTTCCAGCAAGAAGCATAGTTCCATCTCCACCAAAGACAATAAGCAAGTCAGTGATTCTTTTCTCAAACTTATCTATATAGTGGACATTTTCTAAGTCTTTATGTTTTTGAGAATTTAGTATGAATACATTAATATTATTTTTTTGGAGAAAGGAGACGCAGAGTTTTAGATAATGCGAGTTCTCCTTCCCTAAGGTCACTGGATTATAGAATATACCTATATTTTTCATACTGCTCATATTTTTATTAAATATATAACACATAATTTCCATTAAATTTTTTATGTCAATAAAATTGTTTTTAACTTTCATATAAGTTAATTTGTCAATTGACTATCTTCGTATAAAATATTATAAAAGAGTGAATATTTATTGACAATAAGATAAAGTGTGCTGAAAAGTTATACAACTTAAGAATATCGTAAATGCAATAACAAGATAGATATGAAGTTTGGAGGATTAGACCTAACGGTAAGGCAGCGGTCTTGAAAACCGCCGGGCTTTGCCCTTGGGGGTTCGAATCCCTCATCCTCCGCCATTTTTGAATGGATGATAGGTTTAAAAGGGAGAGGTGACCGAGCTGGCTTAAGGTGCGCGCCTGCTAAGCGTGTTCCCGGTAAAACGGGACCAGGGTTCGAATCCCTGCCTCTCCGCCAGTTTTAATTTTGGGGTGTCGTCTAATGGCAGGACACCAGACTCTGGATCTGTTGGTCGGGGTTCGAATCCCTGCACCCCAGCCATTTTCTGGGTCGTCGCCAAGTGGAAAGGCACAGGGTTTTGGTCCCTGCATACGGAGGTTCGAATCCTCCCGGCCCAGCCATTTACTAATAGCCATGAATAGAATAAGTTGAATATGAAAAAAAAATATGACTTTGCGCCGTATTTGTATATTCTTCCAGCAGCGATTATTGTCATCGCATTTCGGCTTATTCCTATCCTCCTCTCTTTTATAATTAGCTTCTTCCGCTGGACTATTAGAGGTCCAGAAGAATTTATCGGACTGGAAAATTTTCAGACTCTTCTAACGGATCTCGAGTTTTGGCAATCAATGATAAACACCTTACATCTCGTAATATTTGTTGTTCCTATTACCCTGGTGTTATCTCTCTTCTTCGCAAATCTCTTAAATAGAAATATAAAACTTTCTGGCTTTTTTAGGAGCAGCTATTTTCTCCCAAGTGTAACCGCCTTGGTTGCTATTTCTATCTTGTGGAAGCAAATTTTTGCTCCACAGACAGGGCTGTTAAATCATATGCTTGGTTTCTTTGGTATTCATGGTCTTGATTGGCTTTCAGAACCAAGGGGGATTATTGAACTTATCCTTACTGGTATGGGGGTAAATTTTAATGGACTTGTCAATAATATTTCCACAGCCATCGGTATGAACGCAAATATCGTGCACTGGATTATTGGAGGACCATCACTTGCTCTTTTTGCAATAATTATAGTATGCATCTGGCGAAATCTTGGCTACAATACAATTATCTACCTGGCTGGTCTGCAAAATATCCCTCATGTTTACTACGAAGCTGCAGAAATAGATGGTGCAAGCAAATTTAAACAATTTTCCAAAATAACATTACCCCTTATCTCGCCTACCACATTTTATATCCTAATTATGACAACCATTACTACTTTTCAGGTCTTCAGTCAGGTGTATTTGATGACCGGGCCTCCGATTGGTGGTCCTCTTGGAACTACTAAAGTAATCGTATATTACATCTTTGATAAAGGATTTGGAGAGGCGCAAAATCTTAGCTATGCAAGTGCAATCGCTTTAGTGCTGTTCGTAATTATTCTTTGCCTAACATTGCTGCAAAGACGATTTGAAAGCAGGGTGCATTACTAATGATAAAAAGAATTTTGGGACGCTCCTTTACATATTTTATGCTCGCTTTATGCGGATCAATAATGATTATTCCGTTCTTATGGATGGTTTCTACTTCACTTAAATCACAGATAGAAATAAATAGAGGGGGTATCGGATTTATTCCTTATGATCAGCTAGTTTACTATGAACATGACGGTGTAAAGGAGCGAGTAGAAATTGTTGACCAGCAAGGGGAATTTGCGGTCGTAAACATTTACGATGAGCAGGAAGAGAGCTTTAAACAATCATTCGTAACAGTTCCAGTAAATGCGCTGAGCTACGAAAAAAAGATAAGATTTCATTTCGAAAATTATGCTGAGGTGTTTCAACGAGTACCATTTGGTCTCTATTTTATCAATTCTATACTTGTCTCCCTCTGCACGCTTTTAGGGGTGCTTATAACTTCATCCCTCGCTGCCTACGCATTTGCAAGGATGCAGTTTAAAGGTAGGGATTTTATATTTTATCTATTCATTAGTATGATGATGGTGCCGCAGCCAATATATCTTATCCCTTCCTATATCCTTCTTAATACAATCGGCTGGATAGATACATACCAGGCATTAATCGTGCCATGGCTTGCAAACATTTTTAGTATTTTCTTACTTCGCCAGCATTTTAAAACGATACCACAGGATCTTTTCGATGCCGCAGTTATTGATGGGTGCTCCCGCCCTCGAATCCTGTGGCAAATTATCCTACCCATATCTAAACCTATACTCGTCACTACTGGCATCTTCTCTTTAATCGGAAGTTGGAATAGTTTTATGTGGCCACTTGTGATGACCAGTAGCGAAAATCTGCGTGTTGTCCAGGTTGGACTATCCTATTTTGCCCAGGAATCCTCATCTCAAACAGCTCTTCTTATGGCTGGCTCGACCCTATCTATCGCTCCCCTTGTTATCTTATTCCTCTTTGCCCAGCGCCAGATTATTTCAAGTTATATCACGAGCGGACTAAAAGAATAAATCCCCAAAAAATTTCAAGCAAATCTCTTAATCTTTTATTCTGTTACCAGCTATCTCTTACTAAAAGACACTGTATAGCAATTGTCTAATCTGGAAAGCAACTCTTCCCATCAATAAGCTTGACACAATGTAATGAATTTTCCTTAATTAGTTACTAAATCCTTTCAAGGAGGTATCATGGAAAAGGAAATCGGAAAAGTTACACATTTTTGGGGCCATATCTCGGTTGCAGGGATAGACCTCACAAAAGGCGAACTTAAAGTCGGTGACATGATTCATATCAAAGGAACTACTACTGACTTTACGCAAAGAGTTGAATCAATGCATATAGAAGAAAATGCTATTGAAAAGGCAAAAATAGGTGACTCTATTGGGGTGAAGGTTGAGGACCGTGTGCGCGAAAATGATGTGGTATATCTAATAACGGAGGAATAATCAGAATAGTTTTCTAACAAAGGCGATTCAATAATCTATATGCGCCGCATTCTAATAACAGATATAGGCAGCACCACAACGAAAGCTGTACTATTTAAAAAAAGGGAGGATACATATATCCTACAAGGGCTTCACAAGGTAGGCACAACTGTTGAAAAGCCGGTAGAAGATGTAAAAATTGGTATTTACAAGGCAATTTGTTCTCTGGAAGATGAGATTTTAGAACTTATTCTAAAACAGGATGCCTCCCCTCAGAAACTTAGCTTTCAAGATGATGTGCAATATCTTACGACAAGTAGTGCTGGGGGCGGCTTGCAAATCCTTGTATTAGGGCTGACACTCTTTGATTCTGCAAGTAGCGCAAAACGAGCAGCCTATGGCTCCGGTGGAGTTATTCTGGACACCTTTGCCATAAACGATAACCGTTCCTCAGTAGAAAAAATGCGGCT
>JBNGDW010000003.1:39428-44800 GCA_049975325.1 Cloacimonadia bacterium
TCATGCGATTACTTAGTCCCGATATCATACTCTTTTCCGGAGGAACTGATGGGGGAAATATAAGTAGTATTGTCCATCTGGGTGAATTACTTTCTCTTGCTAATCCAAAGCCGAAATTTGGCGAAAAAACGAAAATTCCACTTGTATATGCCGGAAACAGAGCAGCGCATAGTTTTATCAAGGCACTTTTTGCGGATCAGTTTGACCTCCATATCGTCCCGAATCTGCGCCCAACTCTAAAAGAAGAAAACTTAGCTCCAGCAAGAAACAAAATCCGCCAGCTTTTTATGGAAAATGTAATGGAACAAGCTCCCGGATATAGTGACCTTAAAAAAATCATCAAAAGCCCAATTATCCCTACCCCTTCCGGCGTAATCAAATCACTGCAGCTCGTAAGCAAAGAATTAGAAAAAAATCTTATGGCTGTGGATATAGGCGGTGCAACCACTGATATCTTCTCAAATATTCTTGGCAAATATTATCGGACAGTGAGTGCAAACTATGGTATGAGTTACAGCATTGCCAATGTCCTGGCTGATGCCGGCTTTGAAAAAATTAGACGGTGGGTCCCAGAGCACCTTTCTGAAGATTATATCCGCAATTATATCGGCAATAAAATGCTTTACCCAACCTATCTCCCTCAAGATGATTATCAGCTTGCAATTGAACATGCAGCTGCTCGTGAAGCTCTACGAATGGCACGAGGCCACCATATGGAAATGCACTTCAATACCCAGAAAATAGGATATCTAAATAGAATAAAAGAACACGACCTGGATAAGTTTATTGAGACTTTTTATGTGGATAAGGTTGAGGAAAAAAGGAAATTTCACCAAAAAGATATTCACATTATGGTTGCTGCTGGCGGAGTGCTCTCAAATGCCCCCTCTAAAAAACAGGTATTAATTACAGTAGTTGATGGATTAAATCCACAGGGTATTACTGAAATATGGAGAGACAAACATTTTATCTCACCTCATCTTGGTAAACTAAGTGATATCAATCCTGAACTTGCATATACATTGTTACAAAAAGATTGCTATGAAAGAATTGGTTTGGTAATCACCCCTATTTGTAAAAAAATGAAAAAAAAGCAGCACCTTGCCAAAATGACCATAGAAGAGAATAACGAAATAAAAACTCACACGATAAATGCAAATGAACTATATTTTTATCCAAATCCAACGCAAACCGAACGGAAAATTGTGATTGAACTGAACAAAGGTTGCTATCTGCAGAATAGCGATAGAAATATAGAACTGCTTTCAGATCTGCCCATACTTGTAGATACAAGAGCGGAAAAAGGCTCGTTTGCTTTTATCAATTCCAGCCTGAAACTATACAATTTTAACTCTAAACCTTTACAGCTTCATAAATGTTTTAGTTCTTTTATAGAAGCAAAGCCACTTGAAAATGGAACTCATATGCTCATGCGAGAGCTCCCCTATACGGGAGAAATATTTGTAAAAGCGGGTGAGGAGGTAGAACCTGATACAGTAGTTGGAAAAATCAAATATGAACCTCCAAGAATATATGTATTATCCTTGTTTACCTTAGATTATCTTGAGTTGAATCCAGAATCAATGCGGAGAAATATTTTGGTGAAGAAAGGAGATGTTATTAAATTTGGACAAAAACTCATTGATAAAAAACAGGCAGGTTTATCAGTTGCTTTCTCAGGAAAGTCAACTGTCTATCGCTCCCCGGTACGTGGAATTATAGAAGAAATAGATTTCGATGCTGGCACAATAATCCTGCGTGAGATTCAGGACTATTCTACCAAACCCATTACAGTTGATATTGCCAAGAAACTTGATGTTGCTCCCAAGGACATAAAAGGATATTTGAAAAAACGAGAAAACGACTTTGTTTATGCTTATGAACCATTAGCCTCAAAATTTTCTGATAAGGAGGCTATTACTGTACCAGCACCTTCTACGGGCACTATTACAAATATTGATTGCAAAAAAGGGACAATAACGATCCAGTACAAAGCAGAGCCATATAAAATGCAGGCTGGGGTAGCTGGAACTGTTGCCGAGGTAAAGGAGCACCTCTCTGCAAAAATAAAATATATTGGCACAAACCTGAGCGGCACAATCGGTTTTGGAGGAGAAGCTACTGCAAAACTGCATTATCTTGGAACATCTGTAAAATCTTTATCAAAAGATAATCTTAAAAACAAAATTATCGTATGTACTAATAAAATCGACATTGATTTTTTAAGGCGATGCGCTGAGCTTAATAGTAAAGGTGTTATCGCACCTTCACTCGATTATAAAGACATTGTAGAGTTTATTGGGAAGGAGATTGGCGTAGCGCTTACAGGTAGTGAAAAAATCCCCTATCCCCTTATCCTTACTGAAGGTTTTGGTGATTTCCCTATGAATGAAGAATATAAAACATTCCTCTCAAAATCAGATGGTAAATCTGCATATATCAATGGACATACGCAGATACGAGCAGGGGTTGTTCGCCCAAAAATTATTATTTTTTGATAAATCCTCCCACAGGAAGTTAATGGCTAACAGTCATTGGTCTCCTTTTTTGACTGAATACAAGTTTCTTGACTGTTTAAAGAATAATTACAGAATTTTACTATGAAAGGACGCGGGATACTATTATCAGGTAGAGTTCAGGGTGTTGGGCTCCGTTATTTTGTATATCGGGAAGCCCAAAAGTACAATATCAAAGGTTATGTCAGGAACTTGGCTAATGGGGATGTGGAAATTATTGCAGTCGGAAAGAGTCAGGATTTAGAAAGATTTTTCCAAAATATTAGAACAGGTCCGCCTGCAGCAAGGATTGATAATATATCAATCGAAGAATTACCGGAAACAGCAACCTATGATTCCTTCCAAATCGTCTTTTAAGATTGTATTGCTCCTTGTCACTATCTTGCTGACTGGTATGAGCAAAAGTCCTAAATATATTACAGAATCAGAAGAGTATCATGTGGTGAAAGAAAATGAGACACTTTATTCCATAAGTGAAAAATATGACATATCTGTAGATGATCTAAAACGAATCAATAATTTATCATCAGATACAATCTATGTTGGACAAAAAATATATTTACAAGAAAAGAAAACTCCATACCAATATTATGTTACGCAAAAGGAAATCCCCAAATCTGGCTATCATATAGTAAAAAAGGGAGAAACGCTTTATAGAATATCCAAACTTTACGGTGTAGCGCTTGAAAATATAATGGAGTTTAATCAACTTTCTTCTTATACAATTATGCCTGGGGACAAGATATGGCTACAACCTCCTCCGCCCACCGGAATTGTTCAATCCTCACAAGTGCATGAGACAAAGAAACCACCGCCTCCCTCACCTCCATCTACTGAAAAAATACCTTCACCAAAGCCTCAGCCTACTCCCCCACCAAGGCAAAATGTCGCACCAAAGTATCACATTGTCCAAAAAGGAGAAACTCTCTATCGCATTGCTAAGAAATATGATATGTCTGTTTATGAGCTTAAACGATATAATAATCTCACAGATAATAACATATACCCTGGGCAAAAACTATTTTTAACCCAACAGACGATACCAGAGAGAGCGAAATATACACAGCCACTTCCTCTGCCATCTAATGCAAAAAAATATGGAATGCTCTGGCCTTGCAAGGGGACAATTACTGCAGGATTCGGCACAAATAATGGTAATACCCATAAAGGGATTGACATTGCTTGCCCAACAGGCACACCAATTAAGGCTGTAATAGATGGAGAAGTTGCGTATACAGGTTGGCAGCGAGGGTATGGGAATGTTATCATACTGAAGCACGATCATGGTATAATGACAGTATACGCACATAATAATGAAAATCTTGTTATAAAAGGTGAGAAGGTACAAAAAGGCGAGAAGATTGCAACTGTGGGCAATACTGGAAATTCAACAGGCCCCCATCTCCATTTTGAGGTTAGACTGGAAGGCAGAGCAATGAATCCTATAGCGTTCTTGCCATAAAATCAGGGGACTTCACCTAATTTATCATTTCATCTTATATTGGAGAGCATAAAATCATCCCTCCATTAATGATCAGATACCGTCTCATAAAATTTTCAATTAAGGATGGAGAGACAATCTTTTTTAAATTTATCATTCTTGCGGCGCTTTCTGAACTTTATTCTACGAGAAGTGCTTACTTTGAGGGAAGTTCTCTCACATTCATTTCTATCTGCTCAACTTCTTTGGCTTGTTTTTTGGTTTGTTTTACTCCGAGTTCCTCCAGTTTCTTTGCCCCAGGTATCACTCTTGCGGAAAAAGAACCAGCAGCTCTATTATAGTTTTGCACAGCCGTATTCAGGCTACTGCCTATGCGTTCTAAATGTTCCTGAAATATGCATATCCTTTCATGCAGTTCTGCGCCTGCTTCTGCTATTCTGCGTGCATTTTCTGTCATCCTTTGCTGCTGCCAGGAAAGGGCAATAGTTCGTAAAAGTGCGATCAGGGTTGTGGGAGTGGCAAGAATAACTTTGTTATTAATACCATCTTCAATAAGATTTCTATCAAGTTCAAGCGCGGCACTAAAAAATGAATCGCCAGGCAAAAAGAGCACAACGAAATCCGGGCTCTCTTCAAATTGTCGCCAATAGTCTTTAGCAGCAAGTTTTTTCATATGTTCCCGCACAGCCCTTGCATGGGCAACCATTGCCGCATCTCTTTCTTTTTCGGTTTCAGCCTCATTTGCGTCTAAGAAGTGCTTTAATGGGGCTTTGGCATCAATTATAATAGCCCTTTTACCGGGCAGATGAACTATTAAATCAGGACGAAGCTTGCCGTCTTCTATACTCACACTTGTTTGCTCAGTAAAATCACAATATTCTGACATGCCAACCAGTTCTACAACGCGACGAAGCGTAATCTCCCCCCACCTACCACGAACATGAGGCCGTTTGAGTGCATTAACCAGTGCAGAGGTTTCGTCTTTAAGCTTCTCATGCGTGACCATAAGATTGTTCAGCTGTTCCTCCAGACCACCATAGGCTTTCTGACGCTCATTCTCCATCCGCTTGATCTCCACATCATACCTTTTTAATGCATCCTTGAGCGGTGCTAGAGTATTATCAATAGCCTCCTTACCAAATTCAGATTTTGTCTTCTCAAGTATTGTTTCAAGGCTTTGTCGAGCTAACTTCATAAACTCTTCGTTATTGCTCTGTAACGCATTGGCAGAAAGCGATTTAAAAGTGTCGGTTAATTTCTCGGTTGCCTGATCCAGAAGTTTTTTCTGTTCCTCTATATTCTTTTGAGCTTCTTGAAGTTTGGTTTCTATCCTAGCTTTTTCTTGATTTTGCAGTTCAAGCTGTCCACGAAAATTCTCAATCGATTGCTCCGCTTTACTTTTCGCTTCCTTCTGT
>JBNGDW010000004.1:0-35726 GCA_049975325.1 Cloacimonadia bacterium
ATTTCCTGGTTCTTTTTCTACTTTTTCTAATTAACTGAGATATTGTAGGCACTCATGCCTCCTTAGGTTTTGGTTTTTCTTCATCAAATTTGAGCAACTTCCGGACAGTTTCCTGCAAAGTTAATTTGCTCTCTTGCGCTTCAGCAATAATTTTATCATAATATTTTGCTCCTGTTCCGGCAGGTATTCTATGGCCAATAATAACACTCTCTTTCAGTCCTTTTAAATCATCCACTTTGCCCATTAAAGCAGCTTCTGTAAGAACTTTTGTCGTATTCTGGAACGAGGCAGCAGATATAAAACTATCGGTATACAGAGCAGATTTAGTAATCCCCATAAGCAGCTGTTCGTATGTTGCACCTTGTTCACCTCGTTCCTCGGCTTGCCTGTTAACTCTTTTCACTTCACCTTTATCTACAATTTCATCTTCGAGAAAGATCGTATCTCCGGGATTTATGATCTTCACTTTTTGTGTCATCTGGCGAACAATAACACGAATATGTTTATCATTGATAACCACACCTTGTTTGCGGTAAATTTCAAGTATTTCATTAGTAATAAATTCTTGTGTTGCTACGATACCTTTAGCACGGAGAATGTCATGAGGATCCAGCGGTCCATCTGAAAGTGGATCACCATTCTCCACGACATCATTTTCATGCACAATGATTTTTCTTCTAAAGGGTATTGTATATTCTTGTTCAAAATTTCCCTCATGGGCAACCACCTTAACCACTCTACCGACCCGAGTCAATTCTCCTATATGTATTACCCCATCAATTTCAGAAATGATAGCTTTATCTTTTGGGGAACGGGCTTCAAACAGCTCCACTACTCGAGGTAGTCCTCCAGTAATATCACGCTGTTTTACTGTGACTCTTGGTGTTTTGCCAAGAATATCGCCAGGATAGACAATTGCATCTTCTTCTACTTCCAGATTAAGCCCAACAGGAAGAGGAATATATTCATTCTGTCCGTCGCTTTCTATTATACGCAGTCCGGCTTGCTTGTTAGCATCACGAGATTCGATAATCCATATATCATTCTCCCCAGTAAGCTCACTAAACTCAGTTTTATAAGTTACATCAGGAATAAAATTATCGTATTTAACTATCCCTTTTTTCGTAGCAATAAGGGGGTTATTATATGTATCCCATGTATAGAGCAAGGTATCTTTTACAACCTTTTGTCCCTCAAAGACATATAGAGTAGCTCCATATTCAATATTATATTGATTTAACATTTCTTTTGTTTCCGGATCCAAAATCTTAATCCTACCATGATGTCCCACGACTATTTTGTGTCCCTCTCTATCAACCACATACTCCAGTCTTTCGAATTTTACAATGCCATCACTTTCTGCATTAACTTCAGCTTGTTCTACAGTAGTACTTGCAGCACCCCCTATATGAAAGGTACGAAGGGTTAACTGTGTACCAGGCTCTCCAATACTTTGGGCAGCAATAATTCCCACAGGTTCTCCGATCGTAACAGACTTGTTTGTTGCTAAGTTCCTTCCGTAGCACTTTGCACATATACCATGTGAAGCCTCACAAGTAAGTACGGAACGGACCTTAACCGAACGGACGCCATGTCGTTCAACGATCAGGGCTTTTTCATCAGTAATAATCTCTCCTGCCTCGAGGATGATTTCCGCTGTATTGGGATCGATAACATCTTCTACAGCGACTTTTCCCTTAATTCTATCACTTAATGGTTCAATAATTTTATTTCCTTCCCGAAGTGGGGTTATCTCTACTCCTTCTATTGTGCCGCAGTCTTCCATAGTGATAACAACACTCTGTGCCACATCTACAAGGCGGCGAGTCAGATAGCCGGCATCAGCTGTTTTTAGTGCGGTATCTGCAAGTCCTTTTCTTGCCCCATGGGTAGAGATGAAGTACTCCAGAACAGTCAAGCCCTCTTTGAAGTTTGATTTAATAGGGTTCTCTATAATTTCACCCATTTCACCTGAGAGCTTTCTTTGTGGCTTTTCCATTAAACCGCGCATTGCCCCAAGCTGTTTGATCTGATCTCTACTTCCCCTGGCACCGGAACGAGCCATTACCCAAACGGGATTGAATCTGTTTTTCTCTTTCTCCAAAGCGTCCATCATAAAGTCAGTGATTTCCTCGGTTACCATTTTCCATCTATCGATGAGTCGCTCATACCGTTCACTTGCTGTAATGATACCATTTGCATAGTTTTCTTCTATTTCAGCAACATCTTTATCTGCCTCTGCCAAGACCTTCACTTTTTCTGGGGGCACTATGATATCATCATGACCAAAACTGGTACCAGCCTTTGTAGAATACTGGAATCCCAGGTCTTTTAAATCATCAAGATACTCAGCGGCACGAGTGGAACCTACGGTATTATAAACTGTCTGTACAAGTTGGTTTATTTTCCCCTTATCAAATACAGAGTTTTGAAAATCAACCTCTTCTGGTAAAATTGAGTTAAAAATAACCCTCCCTACTGTTGTGATTATACGGCCATTGCTATTTGAGGGCCTATACTCTATCCATGAATGCAAATAGAGATCGGATTGAAGGTCTTTAGCAATATCTTTTGAGGAAAAATAATCTGGCTTTGCTTCTCTTCTTGCCTCTGCATTATCAAACGCAATCATTACTTCCTCTGTTGAGCTAAACTTTGGCAACTGTTTTGTCTCCTTTGGCGGATCAGTAAGTTGGGCAGTGAGAAAATAGATTCCAAGGACAATATCCTGACTTGCCAGAAGTACAACTTTTCCATTAGCCGGCGAAAGAATATTGTTCACAGGGCTCATAAGCACCTGGGCTTCCATTTGAGCGTCACCAGAAAGTGGTACATGCACAGCCATTTGATCTCCATCAAAGTCAGCATTATAGGGGAAACATAGCAAAGGATGAAGCTGGATGGCTTTTTCTTCAATCAAAACCGGCTGAAAGGACTGGATACTTAAGCGATGAAGGGTAGGGGCTCTATTAAGCAAAACTGGATAGTCTTTTATTACCTCTTCTAGAATCTTCCAAACCTGGGGCTTTCTTTCTTCCATGAGGCGTTTTGCCTGTCTTGAAGTTTCAACCCCTTCTAGTTTCTCAATCCGTTCAAGGACAAATGGTTTGAACAACTCTAAAGCCATCTTTTTGGGCAAACCACATTGATGAAGCCTAAGTTCAGGGCCTATGACAATTACTGACCGGCCAGAGTAGTCTACTCGTTTACCTAAAAGATTCTGCCGAAATCTGCCACTTTTACCTTTAATTTGGTCGCTCAACGACTTGAGTGGACGGTTTCCTCTTCCTTTTACAGGATTTGACTTTCTGGAATTATCTAAAAGTGCATCGACTGCCTCTTGCAATATTCTTTTTTCATTACGAAGAATAACATCTGGGGCATGGCTTTCAATAAGAGATTTTAGTCTATTGTTGCGAGTTATAACCTGCCTATACAAATCATTAAAATCGGCTGTAGCAAAGCGCCCACCTTCAAGAAAAATAAGAGGGCGTAAATCCGGTGGCATAACAGGAAGCACTTCTAATATCATCCATTCTGGACGATTGTTAGCATTTATAAGTCCATCAACTATCTTTAATTTTTTAATAAGCTGAGCCTTCCTCAACTTTGTTTCAAATTTAATAGCGGTTCTAAGTTTATCAGCCTCCTCATTAAGGTCGATTTCGGACAACAACTTCCTTATAGGAGGCGCTCCCATTTCTGCCACAAATCCAGTAGGATACTTTGCTTTTGCTTCCAGATATTCTTCTTCATCAATTACATCTCCCGGGCTATAATCTGATGCTCCTGGGTCGAGTACAATATATGATTCATAGTATAGAACGCGTTCCAACTCGCTGGACTTAAGGTCTAAAAGTAGTTGAATAGGGCTTGGTATTGCTTTTACAAACCAGATATGGGCTACAGGAACAGCGAGTTCAATATGTCCCATACGCCGTCTTCTTACTTTTGAGGAGGTAACCTCAACGCCACATCTATCACAAATTAAGCCTTTAAAACGGTACTTTTTATATTTTCCACACGCACACTCGTAGTCTTTTTCAGGTCCAAAGATTTGTTCACTGAAAAGGCCATCTTTCTCCGGCTTGAAGGTCCGATAGTTAATCGTATCTGGACGTGTAACTTCCCCATAAGACCAATCACGAATCTTTTCTGGAGAGGCTATTTTTATGCTTACCGCATCGTAATCTTTTATTTCTTTTTCTTCTCTTTTTAACTCTCGAATCATATATAATCCCTTGTGTTAGTTTACATTATTATTTTTTCCTGGATTGTTCAGAAATTAATTCTACATCCAACCCTAAACTTCGTAGTTCGCTTACTAACACTTTAAAAGACTCAGGTGTTCCAGGTTCTGGCAGTTCTTTACCCTTAGTAATAGCTTCATAGGCAGCGTTTCTTCCTTCTACATCATCCGATTTTATTGTAAGAAATTCTTGAAGTAATCTGGAGGCACCATAACCTTCCAGAGCCCATACCTCCATTTCTCCTAACCGTTGCCCGCCATGTTGTGCTTTACCGCCGAGAGGCTGTTGCGTGACCATTGAATAAGGACCTGTTGAACGAGCATGCATCTTGTCAACCACAAGATGGTTTAACTTCATCATATAGATTATTCCAACCGTGATTTTATCTGCAAAAGGTTCTCCAGTTTTACCATCCCTCAGGATAACCTTACCATCTTCAGGGAAATGAGCAGCTTTTAGTGCATCTACAATCTCTGGTATTGTGGCTCCATCGAATACAGGTGTTTCCACATCATATCCGAGAGCTCTTGCTGCCCATCCTAAATGTGTTTCTAATATTTGGCCAATATTCATCCTGGATGGCACTCCAAGCGGATTCAGAACAATGTCTATAGGAGTTCCATCTTCCATAAAGGGCATATCCTCGACAGGTGCGATTTTTGCTATTACCCCTTTATTCCCATGACGTCCGGCTAATTTATCACCAACTTCAATCTGCCGTTTTTTTGCAATATATATCTTTACCATTTTTAAAACACCAGAAGGCAGTTCATCGCCAAATCTTAATCTATCACGCTGTTTTCTATAATTGTGGTCATACTCTTCCAATACAGATTTTACAGGATATATTATTTTGTTATAAATTTCGTCATTTACTTTTTCATCCTGAACAAGGTCGTTTTCAAGATTCAGGTGTTTAAAATTTATTTCGCTTATGTTTTCCTCAGTAATTTTTGTTCCTGGCGGAATAAAGAAACGGCTTGTCTTTTCCTCAATTACACGATTTGCGATCTGACCAATAAGATATGGTGACAGCTCTGCTTTCAGATACTTGTATACCTTCCGTAGGGTCTGCTCATATTTCTTTTTTATCTTCTCTAATTCTTTTTGCTTTTCTTGGTCTGGCTCTTCCCCTTCAATATTTCTTGAAAAAATTTGTACATCGACTACAATTCCTTCCATCCCTGGCTTTGCCTTTAATGAGGTATCTATAAAATCACCTGCCAGTTCCCCAAAAAGGGCTCGCATCAATTTTTCTTCTGGGGAGAGGTCTACACCAGAGGACTTCGGAGTAATCTTCCCAACCAGAATATCTCCTGACTGAATACGGGAACCAATAGTTACCACTCCGTCCTCATCCAGATTTCGTAATGAATACTTAGGGACATTGGGAATGTCCTTGGTAAGCTCTTCATCGCCATCTCTTGTACTACGAACAAGTATTTCTAACTCTTCTATGTATATAGAAGTAAGTGCATCAGTTTGAGCGACTTTTTCACTAATAACGACAGCGTCTTCATAGTTATAGCCATACCAGGGCATAAAAGCAACCAGCATATTCTTCCCAAGAGCTAGTTCTCCATTTTTAATTGCTGGTCCATCAGAAATTATCTCGCCTTTTTTGACTTTCTGTCCAACTCTTACTTCTGGGTGCTGGTTTATACAAGTATCCTGATTTGTACGGGTAAATTTTTGGAGCTTTATAGTTGCAGTTTTTTCGAATTCAGCGAAGGAATCTTGGGTATCACTTATTCTTTTTAGGACTATCTCGCTAGAATTCACTTTTTCCACAATTCCATCGAAAGGGGCTTTTGCTGCAAGCTCAGACTCATAGGCAACTAGATGTTCAAGCCCTGTTCCCACTATAGGTGGCTCTGGCTTTACAAGTGGTACGGCCTGTCTCTGCATATTAGACCCCATAAGAGCACGGTTGGCATCATCGTTCTCCAAAAACGGTATCAATCCTGCGGAAACACTTACAATTTGTTGGCGAGAGGCATCAACATAATCAACTTCATTTTTCGATACCCGCACAAGATCCCCATTCTGGATACAAAGTACCATCTCATTTAAAATATTACCATCCTCATCAATCTCTATTCCTGCCTGTGCTATCTTCTTGTTCTCTTCTTCTAATGGGTCGAGATAAGTAATTCCTTTGGTCAATTTCCCTTGCTCCACTTTAATATAGGGTGATTCAAGAAAACCATATTGATTGGCTCGCGAATAAAGTGCTGGAGAAACCAATAAGCCTATGTTAGGCCCTTCCGGGGTCTCAATGGGACAAATTCTTCCATAATGTGAATAGTGAACATCTCTTACTTCAAAACCGGAGCGTTCCCGAGTAAGTCCACCAGGGCCGAGAGCACTTAATCGGCGTATATGCGTAATTGCAGCTAATGGATTGGTTTGCTCCATAAACTGGGAAAGCTCCCCTGTTAAGAAGAAAGAATGGACCACAGCCATTACTGCATTTGTATTTATAAGCCTCAAAATATTAAGCTCTTCAGGTGCACTTAGAGTCATTCGCTCACGGGCTATCCTGGCAGCACGGGATAGTCCAATGCTAAATTGATTCAAAACAAGCTCGCCTACGCTGATAACTCTACGGTTTGCCAGGTGATCTATATCATCAGTATTTCCCTCACCTTTTATCAAACGGATTATTTCCTTAACAATAGCAACGATATCTTCTTTGATAAGGACCTGTGTATCTCTGTCGATGTCCAGATTGAGTCGCCGATTTATTTTAAATCTTCCAACTTCACCCAGACTATATCGCTTGGTATCAAAAAACATTCTTTCAATGAGTGCCTTTGCCATCTCTACTGATGGCGTTTCGCCAGGACGAATAAGGTTATAAATTTGCTTAAGAGCGTCTTCAGTAGAAGAGGCTTCGTCTTTTGCGAGGGTATTTTCAATAACATTTATTTCAACTTCGCTATCCTGCTCCACGACTTTCACTTTCTTAATGCCCGCAGTGATTAGATGTTCAACAACCCCTTCCTGTAAGAGCGTACCACCTTCAGCCAGTACTTCTCCTGTCTTTTTATCAATTACATCTTCAAAAAGTAAATAATTACTAAAATCTTCTTTTGTAAGATCAATTTCTGTAAACCTATAAAAAGTTCTTCTAATTTCATCATTAGTGGATAGTCCCATACATCGTAACATTGTGGTAACAGGTATATTATGCCGTTTATCAATCAGAACCCACACAGCATCTTGGGAATCTGTATTAAATTCGAACCATGAACCGATCATTGGTATTACCTTGGCATTAAAGAGTTCCTTGCCGCTAGTATGAGTTTGGCTGGTAAAGACCACTCCTGGGGAGCGTTGTATCTGGCTTATTATGACTCGTTCGTCACCATTTATAATAAAAGTTCCGCGCGATGTTATGGTTGGAATTTCCCCCAGAAACAGCTCCTGTTCCATAACATTTTTTATCCTTTTAGGTTCATCACCAGAGACATTATCATAGACCGTAAGTCTAAATTTTACCTTTAATGGAGCCTGATAAGTAAGATTTCGTGCTATACACTCCTGGGGAGTATACTTCTCTTTGAGCAAGGAATAGCTTACAAATTCTAGTACACATCGTCCTTGAGGGTCTTCTACCGGGAAATGTGTATTCAAGATCTTTTGTAAGCCAATATTTTCCCTTCTCTGCGGCTTTACTTCCCTTTGTAAGAACTTCTCATAGGAGCCCTTTTGCATCTCCATGAGATTTGGCACTCCTATTTCTGGAAGTTGAAACTCATGCGATAAATTTTTTAATTTCGAATACGATTTTCTTGCCAATACTACCTCGTAGTTTTTAATCTTAATTAAAGTTATCAGCTTTATATCTAAGGAGTTACATCTTCATATAAAGACATAAAGCTGATTTATTTTTAATATTAGCCTATCATCTTTTATCACTTAATTTCAACGATTCCGCCCTCGGCTTCAATTTGTTGTTTAATTTTTTCGGCTTCTTCTTTTGAAACCCCTTTTGCTATCGGCTTTGGAGCCTCATCTACCAAGGCTTTCGACTCCTTTAGGCCCAGTTTGGTAATCTGGCGAACTACTTTAATAACCTGTATCTTCTTGTCTCCAGGTGACTTAAGAATTACATCAAATTCTGTCTTTTCTTCCTCTTCGGCCTGTTGTTGCCCAGCTGCAGCAGGAGCACCGGTAGCCACAGGTGCAACTGCAAAAACGCCAAACTCCTCTTCTAATGCCTTTACCAACTCAGCCAACTCCATTACATTCATCTTCTTGATGAGTTCCATTACTTTGTCCTTTGCAGTACTTACTTCTGCCATTTATCCTCCTAACTAAAAGGTATTTTATGCTTTTTCTCTTTTGGTTTTTATCTCGTTTATTGCTATGACTAATTTTTGTAAAATACTATTGAGTATAAAAACTAATCCAGAAATAGGTGAAGTCAACCCACTTAATACCTGTGCTAATAATATATCTTTTGATGGTAGTTTAACGATTTTATGCAGATCATCTGCATCCATAAATGCATTGTCAATAATACCTGCCTTGAATTTTAATACATCTTTTTCTTCAGAAAGTTCTTTGGCAAAATCATAGATGATTTTGCCCGGTATAATCTCATCTTCTTTAGACACGGCAAATGCAGTGGGCCCTTCTAAGATAGGATATAGCTCTTCTACATGTAAGTCATCAACTGCTCTCTTGATCAGGGTATTTTTACAAACAAAATATTTCACATTATTTTTCCGGAAACGCTTTCTCAACTCAGTGTCTTCTGGTACATTCAAACCTCGAAAATCAACGAAAAAAATCGATTTTGCCTCTTTAATATTTTCTTTTATAGTCTCAACCTGCTCAATTTTTTCCTTTTTTATCGGTTTTCCTCTCATAATGCTTCCTATCGAATGATTTTAAGGAGATTATTTGTATCTATTTTAATTCCTGGACTCATAGATGCACTTAACACCATACTTCTAATATATTTTCCTTTTGCTGCAGGAGGTCTATCTCTTAGAATTGCATTAACCACAGTAGTTATATTCTCATACAAATTATCCTTACTAAAGGAGATTTTTCCTGCAGGGACGTGTATAATTCCATATTTATCCACTCGATACTCAATTTTCCCTGTTTTTGCTTCTTTTACAGCATTTGCTACATCCATTGTAACTGTGCCTGCTTTAGGATTTGGCATAAGTTTTCGAGGGCCCAGAATACGTCCTAATTTTCCAACTTTCCGCATAACATCCGGAGTTGCAATTGCTATGTCAAAATCAGTCCAGCCTGCAGTAATTTTTTCAGCAAGGTCATCCATACCCACATAATCTGCACCTGCCTGCCTTGCCTCCTCAGCCTTGTCCCCCTCAGCGAAAACCAGCACTTTTACATCTTTTCCTGTCCCATGAGGCAGAATAACGGCACCTCTAACCTGTTGATCAGCCTTTCTCGGATCAACACCAAGCCGTATATGGAGTTCTACTGTCTCATCAAATTTAGGATGAGGCATGCTGAAAAGCATTTCAATAGCCTCTTCAAGCGGATACATTTTTGTATTCTCTATATCTTTTTTAGCATTTAAATAACGCTTTCCGGTTTTCATTAATTCTCCTGTTTAACCTTCTCATCTGTTACCATAACTCCCATGCTTCTGGCTGTTCCAGCTATTATTTTCATAGCTGCTTCTATACTGCCAGCGTTCAACTCTTCCAACTTAATTTTAGCGATTTTTTGAAGTTGCTCGTTGTTTATACTTCCCACTTTTTCCTTATTTGGTTCCGGTGAACCTTTTGCTAACCCGGCTTCTTTTTTTATGAGTACTGAAGCGGGGGGAGTTTTTGTAATAAAACTAAAAGAATGATCCTGAAAGATTGTTACTTCTACAGGTATAATTGTACCTGTGTCATCTTTCGTTCTATCATTGAACTGTTTAATAAATTCGCCAATATTAACCCCATGCTGACCCAGAGCAGGTCCAACAGGGGGTGCTGGAGTGGCTTGACCAGCAGGCAACTGTAACTTAAGCTTTGCAATTATCTTTTTTGTTTTTCCTTTTGCCATAAATAGCTCTCCTTCTTCATCTAATCCAATGGTTCTACCTGGCTAAAGCTCAGTTCGACAGGAGTAAGGCGGCCAAACACAGTAACACTCGCAACTAACTTTTCTTTATCTTCTATGATTTTCTCTATAACACCTTCAAAACCCTTAAATGGTCCATCGATGATACGTATACGGCTCCCAACTATAAAATTTATTCCTCTGGCTCCACCTTCTTCTCCCTGCTTGACCCCCAGGATTCTATTTATTTCTTGCTCAGATAGTGGCTTTGGGGTCTTACTTCCACCAAGAAATTTTGTTACTCCAGGTTGATGTAAGACAAAGCTTTGCGTTTCAGGCATCATTACCATCTCAATCAAGATATAACCAGGGAAAACTTTTCTTTCTCGGAGCAATCTTTTCCCATCTCGTATAACGAATGTCTTTTGAGAAGGAATTATAATTTGCCCAAAATAGTCTTTTAACTGGCTATTTGCTATTAAATTTTCTATTGCTTCTTTTACCTTATTCTCTTGTCCGGAATAAGTATGAATAACATACCATTGTTTTTTCATAATCAAAACATAAGAAGTCTTACAATCTGGGCAAAGATATTATCTACAATCCAAATAAAAATTCCCAGCAGAACAGAGAAAACAACCACGATAAGTGTTCCCTCTTTCATATCATCTTTAGTGGGCCATACCACATTATGCAGCTCCCTATTCACATCTTTAAAGAATTGCACAATTTTCTTAAACATTTTTCTCTTCCACTTATTTACCGACACCCCAGGAGATTATATTCACATTAAGTGTTTCCCAAAGGATTAAATTGGCAGGCCTGGCAGGAATTGAACCCGCACTCTTCGGTTTTGGAGACCGCTGCTTTACCAATTAAGCTACAGGCCTACACAAATTATTTTGTCTCCTTATGGAGTGTATGTTTTTTACATACTGGACAATACTTCTTATATTCCACTCTTTGAGAATGGAGCTTTTTATTCTTTGTAGTTGAGTAATTGCGCGATTTACATTCTGTGCAGGCAAGCTTTATTATTACTCTTTCAGCCATAAATTATTCCCTTACTCAATAATCTCACCGACTACGCCAGCCCCTACCGTTCTACCACCTTCGCGAATAGCAAATCGCAATCCTGTCTCAAGAGCAATAGGCGTAATAAGTTCAACTTCCAAATTAATATTATCTCCAGGCATTACCATATCTATACCTTTGGGGAGTGTGATTGTGCCAGTAACATCAGTTGTTCTAAAATAGAACTGGGGCCTATATCCACTGAAGAATGGTTTGTGCCGACCGCCTTCTTCTTGTTTCAATACATAAGTTTGGCCTCTAAACTTCCTATGAGGTGTTATTGTCCTTGGAGCTGCTAAAACCATACCACGTTCTACTTCATCTTTCGAAAATCCTCGCAATAAGACACCAATATTGTCTCCAGCCTGTCCCACATCAAGAGTCTTGCGAAACATTTCTACACCAGTGACAACCGTTTCTTTAGTTTCTCTGATACCAACTCTTTCCACCTTATCACCAATTTTTACCTGTCCACGCTCTACTCGACCAGTAGCAACAGTTCCTCTTCCGGGAATACTAAATACATCTTCTACTGGCATTAAGAAGGGCTTATCAATCTCTCTTTGGGGTAATGGAATATACGAATCCAGTGCTTTAACAAGTTCAATGATAGGCCCACAATTTTCGCATTCCTCTTTACCGCATCCGCAATTCAATGCTTTCAAGGCACTGCCCTTAATTATAGGGGTTTCGTCTCCTGGAAACTCATACTCGTTCAAGAGGTCTCGTACTTCTAACTCTACCAACTCAATAAGTTCAGGGTCATCTACCATATCGGTTTTGTTAAGAAACACGACCACAGAAGGCACATTCACCTGTCTTGCGAGAAGGATATGCTCACGGGTTTGTGGCATAACACCGTCCGCAGCACTTACTACCAAAATAGCTCCATCCATCTGAGCAGCACCAGTAATCATGTTCTTAATGTAGTCCGCATGACCTGGGCAATCAACATGAGCATAGTGCCTTTGATCACTCTCGTATTCAATATGAGCAGTAGCAATAGTAATGCCTCTTGCCTTTTCTTCCGGAGCATTATCAATCTTATCAAACGGGATAAAGCTTGCTCCGCCTCTCTTCTCAAGGCACAGAGTCATTGCCGCTGTCAATGTGGTCTTGCCATGATCAATATGCCCAATCGTACCAACATTAACATGTGGCTTTTTTCTTTCGTATTTCTCTTTTGCCATTCTATCCTCCTACATATAATCAAGGTATCACTGAGCATATCCACAGATGTAGATATTGCCTCTTCAGATTCCTTATTCAAGATTAAAATTTAATGGAGCTCATGACCGGGATTGAACCGGTGACCTCCTCCTTACCAAGGAGGTGCTCTACCGACTGAGCTACATGAGCATAGTTTTATACGCTTTTCTTATCCATCTATAGCCAACAGTATTTATAAACCTCTCTACTCCTTTTATGACGAGTAGTCAGAGCGAATTATTTAATACTATAATCAACTTTTGAAATGGAGCGGGAAACGGGATTCGAACCCGCGACCCTCAGCTTGGAAGGCTGATGCTCTTGCCAACTGAGCTATTCCCGCATATGGTGGGGAGAGAAGGATTCGAACCTCCGAAGGCTACGCCGGCAGATTTACAGTCTGCTCCCTTTGGCCGCTTGGGTATCTCCCCAAACCTATAACTATAGCTCTCAAAATGATCACATCTATAAATATAAAATATATTATATGTTTATCACTCCATGTCAAACATAAAACTGGAGCCACCAGAGGGATTTGAACCCCCGACCAGAGGTTTACAAAACCCCTGCTCTACCCCTGAGCTATGGTGGCACAAGCACAATCCTCAAAATAGTTGAAATAGGAAGCTAACTTACAACTTACTCTCCAAGAAATTGCAATTTGTAAAAGTGTAAACTTCCCTGTCAAATTTTTATTGAAAATAATGTAATTTTTTAACAAATAATGTCAAACTACTTTATCTTATTTTCCAATCTGTCTCATCCTTTTTATCTATCAATTCTATTCCGTGTTCCTGAAGTTTATTGCGAATCAGATCAGCTATTTCCCACTTTTTTTGTGCCCGCAATATATTTCTTACCTCTATCAAAAGATGTAACAAATCTTGTGAGAATTGATCCAGCTTTTGCGGGGAGCTTTTATACTCTTCAAAAAATCTTAAACTATCTCCCAGTTGATATAAAAGTTCGGCATATTGCAAGGCTCGCTCGCGATCAGCCTCTGTAAGCTTATCCTGTGAAATAATGCGCTTGATTGACTTGCTTATCTCAAACATCACAGAGATAGCAGCCGGGGTGTTAAAATCATCATCCAGGGCTTCTATAAAAGAGCTTTTTAGTGAGCCAAGAGTCTTATCACTCTCAATGAAATCGGAATTCACCATACCAACTTCATATCTCACTATATTAAAAGCATCTTTCATGTTATTTATTGCTCTTTCTGCCTCTTCAATCAATTCAATACTGAAATCCATTGGGCTTCTATAATTTTTAGAAAGAAAAAACAGTCTTATTGCATCTTTTGAATATTTTTTCCTTATTTCACGAGCAAGCAGGAAATTGCCGAGTGATTTTGACATCTTCTCACCCTCTATGTTGAGGAAACCATTATGCATCCAATATCGTGCAAATTGTTTTTCATAGGCAGATTCTGCTTGGGCAATCTCATTTTCATGGTGAGGAAAGATGAGGTCTGAGCCTCCTGCATGAATATCAAAAGGCATACCAAGGTAATGATGAGCCATAACCGCACATTCTGTATGCCAGCCTGGACGTCCTCTGCCCCAAGGACTTTCCCAAGATGGCTCATCTGATTTTGCCTTCTTCCATAAAGCAAAATCCAGAGGGCTTCGTTTCTTCTCATTTAATTCAACCCGGGCACCGGCTCTTAGCGCATCCAATGATTTGCCAGACAACTTCCCATAATCCTTCACCTTATATACATCTATATATACATCATTGTCTACCACATACGCATATCCCTTTCCCACTAAAATTTTTATCATATCGATCATCTGATTGACAAACTCGGTTGCTTTGGGGTGAAAATCTGCCCTTTGGATGCCCAGACTTCCCAGATCATCAAAAAATGCCTTGGTATATCTCTCGGCTATCGTGGATGGGTGGACTTTTTGCTGCTTTGCCTCATTAATTATTTTATCTTCAATATCAGTAATATTCTGCACATAAGTAACTTCAAATCCTCTATATTGCAGATAACTCCGAAAAGCATCAAAAACTAAAAATGCCCGAGCATTCCCAATATGAAAATAGTTGTATACGGTAGGACCGCATACATACATCTTAACCTTAGAATCTTCAATTGGATGAAATTCTTCTTTTTTTCGAGTAAGCGAATTATAAATCTTCAACATCTCTCTCCTGACTGATTACGGCAATCTGCGTGTCACCATAAAGCTTCTGCTTCAATGTATAACCCTTGGGTAGCAAAATATTTTCTCGTGCATCAGCTTCAAGGATAAGCAGCCCATGAGGCTTAAGTATACCCCGCATAATTAGAGTATCTATCATTTTTTCTATTTGGGGTTGGCCATACGGCGGATCAGCAAAAATGACATCGTATTTATCCTTACATCTTGCTATAAAGCTCATCACTGGAGACTTTATAATTTTAACTCTATCTGAGATGTTCAATTTTTTAACATTATTTGAGATACATCTTATAGAAAGAGAAGCATGGTCGACAAAATGACATAGACGAGCCCCCCCGCTTAACGCCTCTATGCCTAAACTTCCTGTGCCTGCAAATAGATCAAGTACTTCTGCGTCTTCGAGTCTATCCCGAATCATTGTAAAGATAGACTCCCTTACTTTATTCATCGTAGGTCTGATGCGTCGA
Organism: Cloacimonadia bacterium; assembly: GCA_049975325.1. Classification (GTDB taxonomy): domain Bacteria; phylum Cloacimonadota; class Cloacimonadia; order JGIOTU-2; family JBNGDW01; genus JBNGDW01. The sequence goes on from JBNGDW010000004.1 coordinate 15,217, forward strand.
GTTGGTAAAGAAATAAGTTTATATCCCTTAAATTCTCCAGCTATAATATACACGATAAAAATGTAAAAATAATAAACCTGACATTAACGAGAGTTGCGCCTCCTTGCAGGAGCCATTTTTTTAACTCTTCTGTTTTTAATAGTAACCAGCAAAGAGCTTGCCACAAAAACAGATGAATAGGTTCCAATAATTACACCACAAAGAAATGCAAAGGCAAAATCGTTAATTGCAGCCCCACCAAAAATAAACAAACAAAGAACTACAATAAGTGTAGTCAGTGAGGTAACTATTGTTCGTGATAATGTTTCATTTATACTATGGTTAACCACGGATTCATATTTTTCGCGACGATAGGTTTTTAGATCTTCACGAATGCGGACAAAAACCACAATTGTATCATTAAGCGAATAGCCCACAATTGCTAATATTGCCCCGATAACAGGGAGGCTTATCTCCCGACCAAATATTGAGAAAAGTCCAATCGTTATAATAACATCATGGAAAAGGGTAATTACTGCAGAAACACCAAATATTAGTTCAAAACGCCACCAGATATATATAATTATTCCGAGTAGTGCGATTAAAATAGCGGTCACTGCTTTGCTTCGCAATTCTGCTCCAATTTTTGATCCAACATGCTCTCGTCTCCGTTCAAAGTCCGAAAGGGGTTTATTCCCCGCATATTCTGGGAATTCCTCATGCAATATTTCAAGCAAGGAGGTAACCTCTTTTTCTGCATCTTCCGCAGGTTTGAACCGTGCTAAAATATAATTTGGATTCCCAAAATCTTGAATCTCAACATCCCCAAACCCGTGGGCAGCCAAAACATCCCGGATCTCCTGAATATTTATTGGTTCCAGTGTAGGATCGTCTGGAGTAAAATCAAGCTCAAGAAGAACTCCTCCGGTAAAATCTATCCCATAACGGGGTCCACCTTGAATTATCAATGAAACAATTCCAGCCAGAATTAATATACAAGAGATAATAAAAGCGATTTTTCTTTTGCCGATGAAATCAATATTCGTATCTTGAAAAAATTGCATCTTCTTCTCCGTTCCCTTTCTAAATGCTAAGTTTTTGAAGAGCCTTCCGCTTTGTTATACTGTCAAAAATGGCTCTGGTAAGAATAATTGCAGTAAACATGGATGCTAAAATACCTATACTTAATGTGACTGCGAATCCACGGATAGGTCCTGTACCAAATTGATATAATACAATCGCGGTAATAAGGGTAGTAACATTTGCATCAATAATCGTTATAATAGCATTCTTATATCCATTATCAATAGCTGTTCTCACTGTTTTTTTGGTGCGTAATTCTTCTCTGATACGCTCAAAAATAAGCACATTTGCATCCACTGCCATACCGATAGTTAGAATCATACCTGCAATTCCAGGTAGAGTAAGGGTAGCATTCAACATAGTCAAAACAGCGAGAATTATAAAAATATTACAGATCAATGCCAAATCTGCAATTAATCCAGAAAGTTTGTAATAGATTGCCATAAAGATTACAACAATAAGCAACCCTATTATGCCTGCTCTGAACCCTGCCTGTATTGAATCTGACCCTAAGGAAGGTCCTACTGTTCGTTCTTCAATAATGTTAACAGGAACGGGCAGGTTACCTGCTTTAAGCACGATGGCGAGATCTCGAGCCTCTTCCATGGTAAAATTACCGGTAATTTGAGCCTCCCCACCCCGAATCTTTTGTTGTATCACAGGGGCTGAATATACCACATTATCAAGCACGATCGCAAGTCTTTCATTTACATGTTGGCCTGTAACATTTGAGAAAATTCTCGCACCTTCATTATTAAATTTTAGACTTACATAGGGCTTGTTCGCAGTTTGAGGGTCCATCCCCTGTCCAATGCGCACATCAGCGTTCTCAAGCATGGCACCGGTAAGCTCTGCTTTATCATATAGAAAATATATAGGACGTGCCCCATAAGGATTTTGTGGGTCTACATTGCCAAATACTATTTCAATTCCACTTGGCAAAGCTTCTTGTATTTCAGGAAGCGAAAGAAGAGTCCTTACAACGCCTATATTCTCTGGAGTAACCACAAATTCCGAGCCATAAACAGAAATCAAAGAAGAAAAAAGTTTATCGCGAGACTGCTTTTCTATATCTAGTGCCGTAGTATCTGCTTCCTTCTCGGTTTCAAGCAAGGCTTCTTCTACAGCACTTGCCTCCTCGGCTTCAGCCTCATGTAAAAAAGCAAATTTTTCATAATTATTTTTTAGATACTCATCGAGCGTTGCTACAGCATGTTGAATATCTTCATTTTTGGCAACTAATTTGAATTCAAGTATAGCGGTTTTACCTATAAGTTCTTTTGCTCGTTCCGGATCGCGCATACCAGGTAATTGTACAAGAATCCTATTTTCTCCAATTCTTTGAATAATTGGCTCAGCCACACCAAACTCATCAATTCTATTACGAATAACCTCGAGAGCCCCACGTGTAGCAGAATCTATCTGGTCATCTGTCAATCCTTCAGTCTCAACCTCGAAAACAAGATGAGTGCCGCCCTGCAAATCCAATCCCAATTTAAGCTGCTTATCCCCAAACCAAGAAGGTAAAGCAGAACGAGATTCCTTTTCCACTATATGAGCCCTTACAAGTTGGTCTTCCAGAAAGTCAATATCAGCTTCAATATGACGCAACAGCCTATCAGGTAGTGGAACGCGTGCCTCAATTGTGTCGTTTACGCTGGCTTCTTGCAGCAGGTTATCAAATTCTTTACCGAATTCTTCACTACCTATTCTATATTCTTCTCGGTTGACCTCGTATATCTTCTCGTTATTTTCGTCAAAAACCTCAATATTGCACACTACATATTGATGTCTTGCTACCATAGGAAGCAAGTAATAAGCAGTGACTACGAGCACTAAAATTATGCAAACTGTACGGAACCAATGTTTTCGCATTAGGATACCCCCGCTTCTTTACATTTCGAATTTCATAAAAGTTGCTTACTTTTTCAAGAATATATCTTTCAGTCAAGTTAAAAGTAACTTTTTATTTCATATTGATTTTTAAAAGCCTATATCTTTTCTAGATTCTCCTTGTTCAGGAATTGCAATCTCACCGTATTTTTCTTCATATTTCTTGATATTATCTTCCAAGAGGCGCATAATTCTCTTGCAATGCGGAGGAGTAAGAACAATCCTGGCATGAATTTTTGCCTCAGAAATAGCAGGCAAGATACGCGCAAAATCCAGCACGAATTCAGCATTATTGAAGTTTATGAATGCAACATTGGAATATATTCCGTCAGATATTTCCTTTGGAATATTAACTTTTATTTGCCTTCGTTTTTGCTCTTCTTTCATCGATAACTCCGATAACCTATCTTAGAATATTTAGAATATAATAAACTCACCTCCGTAAGTCAAAAATTAGAATAATCCATAAAAAATAATAGGAGCAGTGAAGAAATAGGCGAAGCAGGAGTGACAAATATAGGCTTTATTAGACCTCAAATTTGACACCTTGAGCCAGGGGTATATCCTTGCCCCAATTTATTGTCGTGGTTTGGCGTCTCATATATGCCTTCCACGCATCGCTTCCGGCTTCACGTCCGCCACCAGTCTCTTTTTCACCGCCAAAAGCACCACCAATTTCAGCGCCACTTGTACCAATATTAACATTAGCGATACCACAATCACTTCCTTGATGACTCAAAAATTTCTCTTCATAACAAAGATTTTCTGTAAAGATTGCAGAGGAAAGCCCTTGAGGGACATCATTATGTACTAAAATGGCTTGATTAATATCTTTTATTTTGACAAGATAAAGGATAGGAGCAAATGTCTCTTCTCGCATAATTGGCAGATCAACAGGAGCTTCCACCAGCGTAGGCTTCACATACCAACCCTTGTCATACAGATCGCCTTTCAATCTTTCACCACCATAAAGTATCTTCCCACCCTGGTTTTGAATCGTTTTCAGGACATTTTCATACATGATAACCGCAGACTCATCTATTAGTGGGCCCATCAGCATGTCCTCATCAAGTGGATTGCCAATTTTAACAGTTTTATACGCGGCAGTAAGCTGTTGTACGAGTTCATCATAAACTTTTTCGTGGATAAGAACACGTCGGGTAGTGGTGCACCTTTGGCCAGATGTACCAACTGCGCCAAAAAGAATCGCTTTCAGTGCAAGGTCCAGATTGGCATCCTCCATAACGATAACTGCATTATTGCCACCCAATTCAAGAATTGTTCTGCCAAGCCTCTTGCCAACAACCTCGCCAACACGATGTCCCAGACTGCAGCTCCCTGTGGCGCTAACTAGTGAAATACGCTTATCATGAATAAGTGCTTCCCCCACCGTTTTACCTGAACCAATTACAAGAGAGAAAACAGCCTTAGGAATATTGTTTTCTGCTGCTACCTTTTGGGCAATGTTTGTAACAGCAATTGCAGTAAGAGGGGTCTTTGAAGAGGGTTTCCAGACCATTGTATCACCACATATTGCTGCAATAAATGCATTCCATGACCATACTGATACAGGAAAATTAAAGGCGGTGATAATGCCAATAGTACCGAGTGGATGCCATTGCTCATACATTCGATGATGAAGCCGTTCAGAATGCATAGTTTTACCATACAATTGACGAGATAAGCCTGTCGCAAAGTCTGCTACATCAATCATTTCTTGCACCTCTCCCCGTGCTTCAGTTATTATTTTGCCCATCTCAAGGGTTACAAGTTGACTTAAATCTTCTTTATGCTCACGCAATGCTATTCCTATTTGGCGTACTACTTCACCTCGTTTGGGAGCCGGTATCATACGCCATATTTTAAATGCTTCCCCTGCCTCTTTGACGACAACCTCAAGGTCTTTTTCCTCTGCTTGAGAGACTTTTGCCAGTACAGTGCCATCAATCGGCGATACAGATTCAATTACCCTGCCTTTTGTATCTAACCATTCATTTGCAGAAGCCCCTAAATTTTCTTTTTTTATACCAAGTTTTGTAAAAAGCTCTTGCATATCTTGCTCCTTGTGTGCTTATTTTATGATGTGCATATCAATGAGTTATCGCCTCTTTTATGTCAAGAAGTAATAAAAAACGAAAGATTAAAAAATTGAAAGATTTTTATAATACCAACGAAAGATACCCCAGGAGAATGAAAAATCAGATTCTACGAGGCAAGCGGATTTTGCACTCCAAAAGCTACTTAGATCTTTGGACATTAGAATTTGTTTGTTTTTGATATTTGTCATTTGTAATTTATCTTTTCTTTGTGCTCTTTGAGGGCTTTGTGTTTCTTTCTAATTCGGGATAAACCCGAATCTACCCATCTTCTCCATTTCTCCCAGTCTCCTTGTCACATCGTCTCATCTTTTTCCCTGTTTCCTTTCTTCTGTGGGGAAAAAGCAACTGATAAAATTATTGACACAAAAAAACTAACACTTAATCTACTTACATAAAATGGCACAAAAGGATTGAGGAGCATCATTGAAAAAAGCGCTGATAATAATTCCAACTTATAACGAAGCGGAAAATATCTCATCACTTATTCCTGCGGTATTAAAGCAGAACAAGATGGTTGAAGTCCTCGTGGTGGATGATAATTCACCAGATGGCACTGGAGAGATTGTTTCTACACTTGCGGAAAAGAATCCCAGGGTACATCTTCTGGACCGCCCGGGGAAGATGGGACTTGGCAGTGCATATATCAAGGGGTTTAAATATGCCCTTGAGCATGGATATGAGTATGTGATTGAGATGGACGCAGATTTTTCACATAATCCGTCTGATATCCCACGCCTGCTTGATGAAATCAAAGATTACGACCTTGTAATCGGGTCTCGCTATGTAACAGGAGTAAATGTAGTAAACTGGCCCATCAGAAGACTGCTGCTTAGTATTCTTGCCTCCAGGTATGTCAGGTTCATTACACGCATGCCAGTGAAAGACCCCACCTCTGGATTTAAATGCATCCGACGAGCAGTCCTGGAATCTCTTGATTTTGATAATATAATGTCAGATGGTTATTCTTTTCAAATAGAAATTCACTATAAAATATGGAAAAGCGGCTGGCGTATCAAGGAGATTCCGATCGTCTTTACAGAGAGAAGAGACGGCAAATCCAAGATGTCCAAAAGAATCGTATGGGAAGCCATATTTACCGTATGGAAGCTTCGCTTCTTCCCGATCTTTTGGGAATGGCGCACAAGAAAGAAGAGAGATAATGCCTAATAAGAAAAAACAATTCAATCTAAAAATTATATTTGAGTATTTAGCCCTTGCTGCTGGAACAATACTTATGAGCCTATCATTGGTATGGTTCCTATCACCAAACAAAATTGCAGCTGGAGGAGTAAGTGGACTAGCTATCGTGTTGCACCACTTGTTTAACATGCCAATTGGAGCTACTATGCTGATATTTAATGTCCCCCTATTCTTGCTTGGTGTTAAATATCTAGGAAAACTGTTTGGTATCCGCACAATTATTGGCATGGTCCTCTTCTCATTTTTTACTGACTTCTTTGATAAGATATTAAAGTTTTTAGCAGTTACAGACAATCATCTTTTGGCAACTCTTTATGGAGGGCTGCTTCTGGGTATTGGTCTGGGGATAGTTTTTCGAGCGCGAGGCTCTACCGGTGGCTCTGATATTATAGCCCAGATATTCAGTAACAAAGGAATTATGAGCGCTGGAAATACCTTCATCCTTATAGATTTCTTCGTCATCGCTCTGGCAGGTATAAGCTTTCAGGGAATAGAATACGCACTCTGGGGATTTATAGCACTTTATGTCTCTAGTAAAATCGTAGATGTAGTTATTGCTGGTTTGGGATATGCAAAGGCGTGCTATATCATTTCAACAAAATCAAAAGAAATTAAAAATGAGATTCTTAAAAAAATGGATCGAGGCGTAACCATGTTCAAGGGAAAAGGAGGTTATTCTGAAGAAGATAGAGATATCATCCTCTGTATCCTAACCAAGCGAGAGATTACACGACTCAGAAATTTAGTAAAGCAGATCGACCCTGACGCCTTTGTAATCATACAGGATACTTATGAGGTATTGGGCAAAGGTTTCCGTCCCAGAACCCAAACTATTATAAAATAATAAGGAGCTTATATGATTAAATTAGGAATAAATATTGACCATGTTGCTACTATTCGTCAAGCACGAAGAACAACCGAGCCGGACCCCGTTGAAGCGGCATTTATAGCGGAAAAGAATGGTGCTGACCAAATCACAGTGCACCTGCGCGAAGACCGGCGACATATTCAGGATAGGGATGTAAGAATATTACGAGAGGTTATCCAAACCGAACTTAATCTTGAAATGGCTCCTATACCTGAAATGGTAGGTATAGCAAAGGCGATTCATCCAGATTCCGCTACTCTTGTCCCGGAAAAAAGAGAAGAGGTCACAACAGAAGGTGGACTTAACACAGACCTGAAAAATCTGGATAAAAAGATACAGGAACTGCAGAAGGAAGGAATTATGGTTAGCCTTTTTATCGACCCAGATGTAGAAGTTATCAAAAAAGCAAAAAAACTTGGGGCTATGAAAGTAGAACTGCATACAGGCTATTTTGCAAATGCAAAAGGACACCAGCAAATAGAAAAAGAGATAAAAAGGCTTGAAGAATCCGCAAAAACAGGGAAAAAACTCGGCTTATATGTTGCGGCAGGGCATGGAATTACATATCATAATATCCATCATCTCCTGCCCATTAAAGAGATTGAGGAATACAACATTGGGCATACAATTATCTCTCGAGCAGTTATGACAGGCTTGGCTGAGGCAGTAAGAGAAATGAAAGAGATTATTACCAAGTTTGAAAAAAAGTGAGATAAAGGAGCAAGGAGAGTTGTAAAGGAAAATTAGAGTTTCACTACTCGCTTTTTAACTTTTCCGCCGGCCGGCGGATGGAGTAAAGATGAAAATATATGAAAAGTTACCCAAAGAATGTTGCACAGTAGGCCTCAAGGCAACTAAAAAACAGGCTGCATTAAAGGAGATTACAAGACTGTTAAAGAATTCACCACTACTCTCTTCAATGAATGAACAGACAATTTTTGATGCACTTGCCAGACGAGAAGAATTGGGAAGCACGGGCATTGGACGAGGGGTTGCAATCCCTCACGCAAAAATCGAAGGGATTTCAGACTTTGTTGTAGCCTTAGCCACCGCTGAAAAAGGGATTCATTTTGATGCTGTGGATAATAAAAAGGTCTATATTTTCTTTGCCCTCATAGGACCTCCAGACAGACCTGATGAGCATCTAAAGTTGCTCTCTGCTATCCCTTTACTCTTGCGTGATGAAAAAATCAAAACTGAACTAAGGCGAGCTAGAACCCCTGAGGCACTTTACGAAACAATTGTAATGGCAAGTGGAGAAGAAGAAAGTATCCAAAAGACTACCCCAACCAGTAAGCAAAAACTGGCTATAATCGTTCTCTATGAGCAACAATTTTTAGATAACATTCTTGAACTTTTTATAGAACTCGGCATACGAGGCTCCACGGTTATAGATTCTATTGGGATGGGAGGCATTTTGACAAAAGTGCCCCTTTTTGCAGACTTTATCAATTTCCTCGGACAAAATAAAAACTATAGTAAAACAATTCTTTTAAGTGTAAATGACTCGGAACTTCAGGCGGTTGCCCGAGGGATTGATAACATTATGGGAAACTTAGACACCCACGGAGGCGCTGTAATAATGGCATTAGACCTCAAGTTTATGAAAGGGAGCATGGAATATCTGTAAACAAAATGAAAAATGTAAGCCCGCTCACCCATAGAACCGATGCCCTACTTTAATTTTCCTTAATCTTAATATCAAAATGATATACTGATATATCAAATTTATAAAAAATCACACGCGACAAAGTAACCTATATTATAGCAAAAATGTCTTTATTCCTTTTATAAAAGCAGGTTAACGAATATTTGAATTTTTTTGGCACGAAAATTGCAGATAATATAGTAAAAAACGCAAGAGGTGCTAACATGAGAAAAGATTCAATAATAAAAACCTGGCATAAACGACTTGTCTTGTATGGCATTGATTTACCTTCTGTTAAGCTAAGATGGTAGACTGTCAAAACTTAGACCCGATGGTAAATGTAAAAATAACTAAAACGAGTCCCGCTTATCGGGAGACGGAGTAACAATGAAAGCAAAAAAACTAAGAGTAATCGTGACAGCTTTGGTGCTAATGACTCCAATGTTATTTGTTCAAAATAATGTGGAGGCAGAGGAGATAAACGAAGGGGTTGAACAGACTCTGGATAAGGCTGATAAAGAGGTAGAGAAGGCTATGAAAGAGATGGAAGACGCTCTCTCTCAAATAGGGGTTGAAGTAAAAAGCGACTCTGATGAAACGCCTTATATGGGTGTCTATCTTGATGACATTAACTTTGAAGATGCTTATGAAATGCATTATGATTATAACTATGGTGTGCTTTTAGATGGAGTGGTAAAAGGTGGCCCAGCGGATAAAGCCGGACTGATAAAAGGTGACATCATTATGGAGTTTGATGGCGTTAAAACAAGATATGCAGACCATCTGAGTAGACTGATCACAAGTAAAAATGTCGGTGATGAAGTTGAAATCAAATTCTTCCGCGATGGTGAAATACATACTACAACCTTAAACCTGGACAAAAGAGAAGACATAACAGAAATAGAAAAAGGTGTTCGTAAAAAAGACTTAGATACAGGATGGGGAGGCGGAAGCTGGATTCCAGTTTGGTTTAAACCTGATCTGGATGATGTAAATGATCTGGTTACTAATCTTGGATTCTCTAAGCTTCGAGATGAAGGATTATTTATGAATGGCGGCGGGGGTAAAATTACGATTGGAGATGGATTATTCCTTGGTGGAATGGGAGTAGAATACTCTCTTGATAGAAAAATCGGCTATTCACTTGATGATACTACTATGATCACAAGGAGAATGAATTACAAAAATAGTTACTGGGGCATCACGCTTGATAAAAGAATACCAATCTCAAGAAAGTTTATTCCCGAAATTGGAATAATGCTAGGTTGGGGTGGACATACCGTAGAGGTCTCACAAACTAGCGGCATATATGATTGGAACGAGATAGATGATCAGCTCAATCAGTCAGTGAACAATTCGATACAACTGGAAAAGCGATATATATTCCTGCAGCCAAAAGTTGCCTGTTTGTACAGAATTAACTCCTGGTTTGGGATTCGGGCAGAAGTTGGGTATATACTTAGCCATTCATATCACTCTGGATGGAATGCAAAGCTATGTGGTGATACATTTGAAATACTTAATTCTCCCGACACTTCGTATAATGGACCTACTTTCACTATCGGACCTTGGTTCGGATTCTAAAAAATGGTGCTCTTCGCAAAACTTAATAATAAAAAATTTCTAATCAATATATTAGAAGGAGAAACAAAAGATGGAAATAGAAAAAAATCATAGTTCTGGTGGGCTTGCATTTGTTGCTTGTCTATTTATCGGTATGGGGATAGGAATGCTCTTTCATGAAACATCCGCTGGTGGGCTTATCGGTATGGGAGCAGGATTCCTGGTAATGGCATTTATCCGACCCAGAAATATAAATATTAGCCCTGTAAAGATAGCCCTCCCCATCACTATCGGAAAAATCATACTGGCTATTATCGGTTTAATACTAATTGCCTGGGGATTATCATTGGTTTTTAATCTCGATCTGATTTTCCCTTATGGTATAGGTATAGGACTTATCTTCTTGGGGTTGTTTATTCTCATCTCAGTGCTTTTTAAGTAGAAAGAGAAATAAGTAAATAAATTAAATTTGACTAAATCGGTTAGTAAATTAAAAACACAAAGTAAGGAGAACCTATGAGAAAAAAGATTTCAAAACCAAAAATATTGTGCCCACTTATCACTTTGTTGGCTTCTTACCGCTTGCGTGGAAATTCATATTGATGCCGACGATGGTGATTGGAACAAAGTAAAAGTAGATGGAGAGGTGCTGGAAAATAAAAGGACTATCCATTTAATCGAAGATAAAAATTACGGCAAATTCGATGTTGATGTACATCATGGTAATATTAAACTTACTGGCGGAAGTAATTATGATCTGGAAATAGAGGTATACGAAAATGTACCAGATGATGTTACTCTCTTTATCGAGGAGGGGATACTGACTGGTGAAACAAAATCTGGGGATCCATATGCTATTGGGGAAATCACAGGCACTCTCCCAAAAAATGCCTCTATTATAATTGATAATGGTGCTGGTAACATTACAATACAGGACATCCAGAACAAAAATGCAACCATTATTATTGATATAGGTGCAGGAAATGTAGACATAAGAGATTGCACCGTACACGAGATTGATATAGATAATGGCGCTGGTAACTTTGGTATTGCATATATTCGGGCTGAAGAGATTGACATTGATGTGGGGGCTGGAAATATCGATTTAAATGAAGTTATCTCCAGAGAGATAGGATGTGATACAGGCGCGGGAAATATAAAAGCAAACAAAAGCGCGGCTTATTATATTGACCTGGACACGGGAGTAGGTAATATATCAGTGCATGGCTGTCAATTCAGAGAAGAACGCTTCTCCACAGGAGTAGGACGAGTAAATAAGAGTGGAAACACTTATCTGGAAAAACCTGAAGACGAATGGGAAGAAAAAGAAGTTTATTGAATATGAAACTTTGAGCAAGGTACCTTTCAAAATCTAAAAATGTTTGAAAAAATAATCTCATCTCTCATCACTTTAGTGTCATTGCTTTTCCCCGCTATACCTGGAACTGATGCGAATTTTTCCGAGATAATGTTATCACAAAATGAGCAAGGAATTACATGTTCCGCTAATCTCACTAATTGGTATAATGAAGAACTTAACAAAATTTTCTGTTTAGGAGAGAAAATAAGAATTCGTTTTACGGCAGAAACCCTTGAAAAAGATGCCGATTCACCCATCTATAAAAAGCAATTCTATCATCAGATTATGTTTGACCTTGTGGATGAATATTTCGAGATATACTATTCGGAGTCCAATGAAAAATTTATAACTTATGATATAGCAGTGGCAGCCGATTATCTTGCCAGGCTGGACGAGGTATTACTAGTAGAATTTTCTGATCTTGAGCCTGATAAAAAATACTATATTAAATTAACTGCAGAAATGGACCCTCTGTATCTTGATGCTGTGGAAAAAAATATCGATTTAATGATATATTGGAATAATAAAAAAGCATCCTTTACTTCAGGCTTTTTTGTACGGCCACCAACTTAAACATGAAATTGCGTCCTCCTTCTTTTCAAATACAAATCCTTATTATCACACTTGTGCTTCTTTGCATAGCTGTGATAGCAACTCGAAGTTTCTTTATCAGTGAGTTCAAGAGATATCACGAAGAGATTGAGACAGCAGAATTGGAAGAGAAAATTCTGACCCTTTACCACGAAAATCAAGAAGTAATACCCAAAAGTTATATCCAGCCATTACTCTCCAATATAAACCAGATACAGCTTGCAACTGAAATGTTTGAAAGAGAATTGACCCTTTATTCAATATTCATCATTCTTTTTATTGTGCTTATCATTTTCGCCATCTTCCTCATATCTTTTACAATGATTACAAAGCCATTAAAACATTTGCAAGAAGGAACTAAAAAAATAGCAGAAGGCGACCTATCTGTAAGAATAAAGCCGACACACTTTTCTCCAATCAGCGACCTGATCACTTCTTTTAATACTATGGTTGCCGAATTAGAGGTATCCAGAGATAAACTTATTGCGGCAGAGAAAGAAATGATGTGGAGACAGATGGCACATGTAATGGCACATGAAATAAAAAATCCTATCACCCCTATCAGGCTCTCAGCTCAACGATTGGAGCAAAAATATGCTGAGAAAAGCGAAAACTTCGCTCAAATACTCAGTGAATCACTCGAGATTATCTATGAAGAAACAGACATTTTAGAAACTCTTGTAAGAGCATTCTCTGATTTCGCCAGAGCCCCACAAGCCCAAGTGTCCAAATATGACCTCAATGAGCAAATTCTGGAAGTGATAGAACCTTACAAAGAGAATGCAGATATCAAACTCCAACTCAACCCGAATCTGCCAGCCTTTTCGGGTGATAAGATGCAGATCCGACAGGTGCTGGTAAATCTACTTCAGAATGCTATAGACGCAATCAAAAATGGAGGGGAAATAGAAATCTCTACCTCCTATCAAAACTCTCAATTTATTATTACAATTGAGGATACTGGGATGGGTATTGCAAAAGAAGACCTCTCCAAAATTTTTGACCCATATTTTTCAAAAAAAGAAAAAGGAATAGGATTAGGACTCGCTATTGTTAGAAGAATTGTAGAACGGCATCAAGGCATCATCGGGGTCCAAAGTATAGAAGGAAAAGGAACAAAATTTACAATAAAAATTAACAGAACAGAGGAATAAAATGAAAAGAAAAATTCTGTGGCTAAGTATAATACTGTGTCTATCTATCGGCACGGTCTGCCTTTACGCAAAATCAGAACCACTGGTTCTCACTGATGTCGAAGAAAAGCAGATTGAACTTGTTTTCCAAAATATATCCATTGATAAACTTACATTTCATAAGGAAAATCAACTGAAGGTAGAAGCAGAAGACCAGGCAAGGGTAACCCCTGAAAAGCAAGATAGCAGAATCGTCATCCAGGCAGAGCAATCAGAAGAAAGGGTAGAAATCAAGTTATGGCTGCCCGAAGACAAAGTATATAACTACCACTTCCTATATGAGGAAAATGTAGTCTGCCTCTTTTCCCCTGATTCTTTGATTATTATGCAAAATGAAAAACCGATAGTTATATACAAAGATGGTAAATTCCTGGTGGAAGATCCAGAACAACCTGAGACAAAGGTGGCTATCACAAAAGAAGGAATTTTCGTGGAAGAGAACCACGATAAGGTAGTGATAGATTCTGGGGGAATACTGGTTCAGAGTGATGATGATAAAGTCGAACTTAGTGGCCCATTTGGAAAACTGTTGGGTAAATTTATACAAACTATTGTAACTGCTTCCATATCGCAGATTGGCGAAGATATTTCTGCTGCCGCAAAATCTATCATCAATTCAGATTTAACAAGTGAGAATATTGAGATAGAGATAAAGGGGACAGAAGGTTATTAGTGATTTAACAAAAATCATCCTTTCCTATTACTAAAAAACATAGAAAGAATTCCCAATGAAAAAATATTTATTGCTTTTAATTATCATTACCATCTTATCTTCATCTTTATATGGGCTTACAGTTCCCTTCTCAGAAAAAGAAATAAAAACAGAGAAGAATCACTTATCAGGGTTTGTGCGTGTTAGTCCCGAGGACTCACTTGCCTGCGGGCTTGCAACAAATGTCTGGCTTTGGCATAATGGAGAAAATCTATTTGTTCTATGGGAAGTAGAAATTGATGAAAAATTTGAAAAAGGAACCTTTACTGCAAATGACACATGGGTAGATGCAGATTTTCTTCGCATTCAGGTTATTACTGATGTAAAAAATTATCACGCTTATATGTTCTATGCATTCCCTCTTGGAAATAAATACGATTGTATTCGCAACTCTGATCTAAATGTTGATTGTGGTTGGAACAGCACTTATGTATATAAAAATGAAATTTCTGGTAATCTTTGGAAGTGCCTTATGATTATTCCTTTTAAAGACTTGCGGTTTTACGGAAAGCCTCCTTATCATTGGAAAATTATTTTAACGCGTTATATGTATGAAGATAATGATTATTACTCTGTGCCCTATGTAACTACAAAAATGCAAAAAGATTATTTCAGAAAGGCAATAAATATTACAATAAATGAAGAAATTGTAAAGAGCAGAAATTATCATTTCAGTCCTTATGTTATTGCCAACTATGATGCGATGAATAAAGATGTTTCACTTGATTGGGATAACCTGGGGTTGGATTTTTCTTTTGCTCCAACTTTCTCTACAAAAGTAAAGTTAAGTATAAACCCTGATTATTCTGATGTGCCGCTGGATACAGAACAGGACATCTATAATATGCGGTATGCTCCGACCTATTCTGAAAGCCGCTATTTCTTTATCGAAGATTTAGATGTCTTTGGAGTTAATATAGGTAGTAGCTTCTTTTCGCTTTTCTACTCACGCAATATCATGCAACCTCGCCTTGCTTTCAAGATGACAGGTGATACCTCCAACTACTCGTATGGGGTTCTTTCTGCCTGGGATAAAGAAGTAAAAGTTGATACCACTGTTACAAATCCAGATGATATATACAATATGTTAGCATATAGGCGGAAAATGAGCAAAGTTACTCTTCAGTTTACCCTCTTGAACAGAATGAACAAAGATTATCATAACGAAGTTCTGCATATAATGCCGACCTGGGAGTTTGCAAAAAACCAAACATTATTAGGATTTCTCGACCTTTCTCTCCGTTATAAAGATGATACATCAAAAACAGCCTATATGGGAGCCGCTGCATATAGCGGACGGTATAAAGATATCAACTGGAATATGAGCACATTTCAAATTAGTGAAGATTTCTCTCCAGATATGGGCTGGATATATGTAACTGATGTATGGGGAGGTGATATTAACCTGTCTATGTCTAAGACACCAAATAAAAGAATCATAAGGGAATACGGCACGAATGTTGGCTACCATAGAATTATGTATAATCAAACAAATAACCTCTATTGGGAAAACATTCATTTTAATATCTGGGCGAACACCCCTCAGAAACTTAACCCTTGGTTGGACTATAGTGCTTATAAAGAAAATTATACCTCAAAACTGTACGATTATTACAACTTTTGGGCTGGGCTTTCATGGAATGTGCGTGGCTGGTTTGGATGGGGAATATCTTTCGGTAATTCTACCTCATTAGTATACGATTTAGAAGCAGTACATAAAAACCGCTCGTATGATTTTGATGTATGGGGAGATATCAGCAAATATGTTTCGTACAGTCTGGATCTCTCTAAAACAACCTATTATGATTTCCCTCAACATGCAGATTCATTAGGATTAGATGATGAATATTGGATTGGTAATGGCAGCCTAAATATAACGCTTTCCAACAATCTAATTTTAAAAAGCGGGTTGCGTTATAATAATTATGAATCTGGAGACCAAACAATGCACCTTGGCTTCTTTTCCAATTTCCGTTGGGAATTCAAACCAGATTGCAATTTGTATCTGGGCTATAAAACCGTCCGCCAGCCGGCGGATGAGATTGACAACAAAGTAGAAGCTGCTTATAAACAAGCTTATATGAAAATTAGTTATACTTTTCAGTGAATTAGTAAATTGGTTAACTTGTTGATTATGTAATAGTAAGGTAGATATCGTCGATTAAAGTGCTGTTTATTGCAAAAAAAAAATTTCTATTATTACCAGTGATATCTTCCCGCCAGCCGGCGGACTCAAGAGGCAAAAATGAAGATATTAGTTGTCGATGACGAAAGAAACATTCGTCGAACACTTACAAATATTTTAGAAGATGAGCATTATACGGTCATGACAGCGGAAAGCGGCGAAGTTGCGCTAAATATCTTATCAAACGAAATTATTGATTTAATGTTCCTCGATGTAAAACTTCCAGGAATGGATGGCATAGAAGTGCTTAAAAAGATAAGGAAAGATTATCCTGATTTAGATGTGATAATGATTTCCGGCCATAGCACAATCAGGACAGCGGTTCAGGCGGTAAAAATAGGTGCTTATGATTTTTTAGAAAAGCCTCTTTCCCTTCATAAAATCGTTATAATAGCCAAAAACATCGCAGAAAAAAGAAAATTATATCAAAAGTTCCAAGAAGAAGCAAAGGATTTGGAATCGCAATACTGTATGATTGGCGTATCACCTGAATTTGGAAAAATCCGTAATTTGATCGACAAAGTTAGTGCTTCTGACAGTAAGGTTCTAATTCGGGGGGAGAGTGGAGCTGGCAAGGAAGTGGTCGCGTTTACAATTCACAATCAAAGTGCCAGAAGAGATGGACCATTTGTGAAATTTAACTCAGCAGCGATTCCAAATGAACTTGTAGAGAGCGAATTATTCGGCTACGAAAAAGGTGCATTTACTGGAGCGGAGAAGCACAAAAGAGGCAAACTTGAGATGGCAGACCAGGGCACTTTGTTCTTAGATGAGATTGGCGATATGAATCTCAAGGCACAGGCAAAAATTCTACGCATTATTCAAGACGGAAAATTTGAGCGAGTCGGCAGTAATAAGACAATTGATATTGATGTAAGGATAATTGCTGCTACAAATAAAAATTTAGAGAGGATGATTAAGGCAGGAGAATTCCGTGAAGACCTTTTTTATCGGTTGAATGTTATTCCAATTACAATCCCACCATTAAGAGAAAGAAAATCTGATATTCCAGTTCTGTTAAATTATTATCTTGAATATTTTGCGGCAGAACTAAAGACACAACCCAAAAGGTTTTCCTCATCTGCTCTGGAACTTCTCCAGAATTATCCTTTCCCTGGTAATGTTCGTGAATTAAAAAATTTGGTAGAACGATTGTATATTCTGACCAGCGAGGAACTCATAACAGAAGACAATATCTCTCCTCATATCAATGCATTCTCAGAATCTAAAGAGGAATATCTCCCTTTCCTTGAGACTAAATCTTATGCGGAGGCAAGGCGAGTATTCGAAACCTACTATCTTAAAAAACAGTTAAAGAAATTCAACTGGAATATAAGCACTGCTGCAGAGAAACTCGGTTTGCAACAATCAAATCTATCACGTAAAATAAAAGAATTGGGAATAAAGAAAAACCAAAATAGTTGACTTGAATTCCAGATGTATCGAAATAAGGTAAATTATTTAGAGAGAAAATATGGAAATAACAACTCCAGTCCTTAATAGCATTTTGAGAGACGCTCTTACGGTGCTCTCGATAGAAAAGAACAGGATTAACAACTTTAATGTTTTCCCTGTGCCGGATGGTGATACAGGTCTAAATATGGTCCTTACATTGCAGGGAGGACTGGCTTATGCCAAAAATGCAGCCTCTGAGGACTCATCCTTGCAAGAATACATAAATACTCTTGCTAATGGAATGACCCTAAATAGTCGAGGCTGCTCCGGTGTTATTCTGGCTCTCTTTGCCCAAGGTATAGCAAAGCGATTGGCAGATTTCCCTCCAGATCAGGGAATCCCTAATACAGAAATTGCTCAAACCCTAATTTCTGGATATGAACGCGCCTATACCGAAACTTCAAACCCAAAAGAGGGCACAATGCTCACAATGATGAGGGTATTTGCAGAGCGTTTCTCCGAACTTGCCAGCGATGGGAAAGATGCTCTTTCAATTGTGAAAGATATTATCCCGGATCTGCAAAAAACATTGGAAGAGACTCCTGAGATGCTACCAATTCTTAAAAAAGCAGGTGTAGTGGACTCAGGCGCAATGGGGTTTCTGGCGCTTATCAAAGGAGCGGCAACAGGTTTAGAATACACAGGTACCATAGTCCACCCGATTATGACAATTGCTAACATTCTCTCTACAAGCCGTTTCATCCATTCTGTTATCAAAAAGAAAAAATATGAGTCAAGCGAAAAGCGGAAAAAATTCTCCCTTTCAAATATCTCTCTAAACAATATCAATAATATCTCTTTCGCAAATATTCTTACCCAGTTTAATAATTGGCTCCAGCGAAACAACAATCAAAAGCTTGCTGAGGAGATTCTACAAAAAAGTGAAGATCTGGATAGAACCTGGAACCCTGAGATCCAGTACCAATATTGTACTGAATTTATCCTGGAATCAGACAAAATAAATAAAAAATCTTTAGAAAAAAGGCTACAACCGTTTGGTGATAGCATACTCATCATTGCGTCTGGAAATACTTACAAATGCCACATCCATACCAATAAGCCAAAAGACCTTCTAAAATCCTTAGCAAATTTGGGGAATATCTCTGCAACCAAAATAGATGACATGAAGGTTCAGCATAGGAATCTCATCCACTCAGAAGATAAGGAGTTCTATGAGCGCGATTTTGCCGTGCTGCTTATTGTGAATGGAGAGGGACTTGCCAAAATCCTGAAAAGCCTCGGAGCCACCGACATTCTTTTATATAAACAATTGAAACCTTCAGTTCGTCAAATAGAGAATCATCTTTTCAAAACCAGAGCAAAAAATATCATCGTTGCTGCCGATGACTCGGATATACTCGCCAGTCTCAAATCTGCAATCACACTTTGCAAAAGTAATGTGGAACTTATAGAAACGCAAAATATAATCCAGATGATCAGTATGATGTATGCCTTTTCGCCCGAAATGGACATCTTGTCTAATGCCAGTATGATGCGTGAAAATCTTGATACAATAAGATTCTGCAAAATAGCAAAAGCAACCCAACTGTTTAAAGATGAACATTCTACTGTTCCAAAGGGAAATTATTTTAGCCTATATCAAGACAACATCCTTGCCCATCATTCAAGCTTAATAGAGCTTATTACGCTGTCCATAGAAAAAGCCAGGGAAAATGAATCACTTATTACCTTATACAGAGGCAAAATGGAAAAGAATAATGAATCGCTGGCTTCGCTTCTCCAACAAAAATTTTCGCAATGTCAATTCGAAATATATTACGGCGGCCAGAATCGCTATAATTACTACATCACTTTTGAATAAGGAGTATCAAAATGGATAAAAAAGTACTTATCCTTACGGGGGATAACTTAGGACTAAAGAATGAGCAAATCGATTACCCAGATGTTGCTATAGTAAAATACCCTGTAATAATTGATGAAAAGGAATATTTTGAAGATGAGAAATACAATGCCCAATACCTTATCGATCTTTTCAAAAAAGAAAAAACCATAGCTCGTTCTCAGTCATTGCTACGAAAGGATATTATAAGGGTAATCGAGGCGAATAAGGATAAATATGACCTTATTGTACATGTGATAATGGGGAGTAATATGTCTGCGGCAACCGCACAACTCTCGGAAGGAATCCGCAAAGACTATGAGGATATTATCCCGATTATTAACATTGATACTAAACAAGCTTCTTCAGGTGTCGGAGCCGTGCTCCTCCGGGTTATAGAACTCTTAAAAGAGACAAATGACATAGACGAATTCATTTCGCGTACAAACGAGGTTATAGAAAATACTTATTCATACTTCTGTGTCCCTGACTTGAACTATCTTTATCGAGGGGGAAGAATTGGAAGAGCACAATCTCTGCTTGGCTCAATACTGAGGATTATACCTGTTGTAGGATTATTTGGTGAAGAAGCTGATTTAGGGATGGCTCCTGTAGGTAAAGGAAGAACATATCAAGCGGCAAACAGGATAATTATCAATCATATTAAACAAAAATTGGCTCACAAAAAAATTGATAAAATCCAACTTATTAATATACTGCATTTTGAAAACAGCGAGGCAGATGAACTAAAGGATTTAGAAGATCAAATCAATACTAATCTCCCCTACCGAAGGCTCATTCATGGATATCCCAGGCTTGTTGAGGCTGTGCACGTAGGGCC
>JBNGDW010000004.1:35736-38043 GCA_049975325.1 Cloacimonadia bacterium
CTGGTGTATGGGCTGGAAGTTTTGTCCTAAAATAAGAAATTAGAATAATGATTTACCAAACAATAATCCTTGCCATAGCTGCCTATTTTCTAGGTTCCATCTCCTTTAGCTATATTTTTACAAAGCGGCGTACGGGGAAGGACATTAGAACAGTAGGTGTGAAAAATCCCGGCGCATTTAATGTATTTAAAAATGTAGGAAAAGAGACAGGCTTGTTCGTTGGAATATTAGATGCCTTAAAGGCAATTATCATTGTTGTAATTGGACAGTTGATTGGCCTCGAACCTTTCCCAACAATTGTCGCTGCTTCTTTTGCTGTTATCGGGCATTGCTTCCCAGTCTACTACAAATTTCATGGTGGAAGAGGAGCTGCCTCTACCATTGGAATCCTATTATGCTTTATACCGCTGGAAGTACTCATCAGCTGTATTCCTGCTGCCATTATCGCTTATCTTATCCACAGAATGGGCTACACACCTGTGTTCATACTTGGCTTTTCTCCCATTATAGCAGCTATCTTTAATAAAGCCTCCACAATCATTCTTGGAGCCATATATCTTGTCCTCTTAACCGGGATTCTCAATCTTATTATCAATATTTCAAAAAGAAATGAGAGACTAACCTCAGGAAACTGATTTTCTATTGCGATGAACACCGCATTCTTGCGTGTATATGAGGAATTAAATAATTTCCTCCCTTTAGAAAGGCGAAAAACAAGATTTGAACACCACTTCAGAGATAATCCATCCATCAAAGATATTATTGAATCCATTGGTATTCCACATACTGAGGTAGACCTTATCCTGATAAATGGTAAATCAGTTGACTTTTCAGCAAGGGTACAAGACAGAGATTTTGTAAGCATCTATCCTGTATTTGAGTCATTTGACATAAAAGGGATAAGCAAAGTTCGTCCCAGTCCTCTTCGGAAGACAAAATTTATCGTTGATACCCATCTTGGCAAACTAGCTCGCTATCTACGTATGCTGGGGTTTGATACTCTGTACAAGCCTGAATATTCCCCTGGAGAAATTATCCAGCTTGCGCTAAAAGAGCATCGTATAATTCTGAGTAATAGCCGGGAACTACTGAAGCATAAAAGCATAACCCATGGATACTGTATCAATAATTATAATCCTCTTGATCAGTTAAGAAAGGTTGTACAGAGATTTTTCCTTTGGGATAAGATGGTTCCCTTTTCCCTTTGTATGTTGTGTAATGCCGGGCTACAACCCATTACAAAAGAAGAAATATTGGATAGACTTCCCCCAAAGGTGAAAAAAGGGCAACAGGAATTCAAAATCTGTCCAGTATGTCAGAGAATTTACTGGAAAGGGACTCACTACGAAAAGATGATGCGGATGATTGAAAAGTTAGGTAATTCTGATAGATCAAGGGGTTAGTTGGACTAATTTGGGGATTTTCATTATAAACATTTTTTATATTGTTTCTATTCTGCAAAATAATTTTCATTTTACCATTTTTTACTTCATAAAATAGGTGTTCACGATTTTTAGTAATAATTGTTATAAAATATCCCCCAAGCTGTGAATAATCATATCCTGATAAACGATTTGATTCAATACGCTATTTATTCTTAAATTTCGATATATTTCCTATAACGACGAATGATTATTTGTCTCTTTCTTCTCTACAGGCATAGCACCTAAAAAAATTTTGCCTAATGTAACTCTTCTCTCATCTATTGTTTTTCATATCTTGTTCTGTCAAATTATCTGATGTTTCATTTGGGATAGAAGAGCTATATAGATTGTATTTCAAATTCAAAATATTAGATATTTAGAAAGCACAAAGACAGATATACCTATTAGGCAGAGAGAAGATAAAAACAGCGGCACAACGGCTTGCATTCACGAAATCCGCCAGCTAGCGGATTTCGTGAATACAACATTGCAAAGTTAAGATTACAATCCGCCATCGGCGGAGCAAAGTCATTTTCCCTCTCCTTTCGCAGTGATTACGGATTTTGCAACAATTTTGGCCAATTCATTAGCTTCATCCACCAATGCTTTTAACTCATGGCCTGAAATTAAGCCTGTTCTCTCCACCAGTTTAAGCCAATATAATGACCTGTCACTACGCTCCATTGAAAAGTGAAAATTGCAAAAGGCAAAAGTCAAATTTACCCTTTGTTAGATTTTGCATTTTTCAATTTGCATTCTGCATTTTGCATTGAGCCATTGCGCCTAACAACCTTGTAACCTACCTCATGATAACGAACGCTACAAACATAGCAATCGAAAAACAGGCACCGAGATAAAAGACACCCCCTATCCCCCATAAAGC
>JBNGDW010000005.1:0-33491 GCA_049975325.1 Cloacimonadia bacterium
TCTTATAATCAATTCTTGTCAAGTTTTTGATGAATTTCTTTACTTAATATATCTTTGTGCTATTTTTATTTAGCTAAAGTATTGATTTTGTACAAAAGGTTAGTTTGATGTACTGCCTTATTAAGAATTAAACAGTGCGAGGTGCAAATGAAGGTTTCTAACAAAAAAATTGTCGCGGTTCTCGGAGGGAGCAACGTTGATAATTTAACTTATAATAAAGCATATCAAGTAGGGAAAATTATTGCTGAGCACGGCTGTATACTAATTTGTGGTGGACTTGGTGGGGTTATGGAGGCCTCGGCAAAGGGTGCTCGTGAAGTTGGAGGGCTGACAATCGGTATATTACCGGGAATAGACAAGGAGGATGCAAATCCGTTTATCACAATTCCTATCGTGACTGGTATGGGTAATGCACGTAATATAATCATAGCCCGTACCTGTGATATTGCAGTAGCGATAGATGGGAAGTATGGGACATTATCAGAGATTGCATTCTGTTTGAAGTTTGGCAAACCTGTTCTGGGAATTGATACTTACAACATAGAAGGTGTAAAGACAGTTTCTAATGTAGAGGATATTGCCATATTTCTATGACCCTTTGCAGGTCGCTTGCTGTAAAAATCAGAAAGTTGCTTGAAGGAACATTTGGTGCTGAAAAGTGAAAAAGCGGATGGGTTTGAATTATGTCCATTAAAAGGTAATAGTGAGTCCAATCCTATGGGACGAACCGAGGTCATTATTAGTAAGAAAGGCGTAATCCAGACTGTATTCTCTATATTGGAGTCCCATTCCTGCTGAGAATTTACCTTCATGGATTCCTGTGCTGATTGATATTAGATCATTATAATCAAATTCTGCCCCGAAGCTCTGTGCATAGCCATACATATTGTACCAATCAAAAGCCAGAATTAGTTCTGATTTTATAAAATCAAGCGGCTGTATAACTGCTATACCCATCCTGGGATTGGTAATGATTTCATCCACATGCCTTGATTCCGTATCCCAGGTAATAGATGTTCCGGCAACATCCTGCACGCTGATCCCATATCTGATAGAGCCTAACCAATCAATATCAGTCAGCAAAGCGAAATCTGTCTCGACCATAAATGAGAGATCGACCCCCATACCTGTACCTGTATTTTTGTAGATATCCCTCTTTATATATTTAAATGTTCCACCAAAATAGAAATCAAGTGGTATTTCAAAGAATATCCAGCTTATATCCCAGAGGTAGGAGAAATTTTTAGAGAAAGCGAATTCAAAGAGCTGATCCGAGCTATCAAAACTTCCATCCGGGTCTCCTGTTAGGTGTAAATCTATATCAGAGGAGCGCACATCTACGCCTTCTCTGTCGCCTACGATCCATTTTTCATCATAGATGTGGATATCATTGATAGAAAGTTGAGTAAAGCTTAGCCCAATAGCAGAGTTTGCAGGTAGAGGAATAGAAAGCGAGAAAAAATCGTAGGTTGCCAGGTTATCATAAAGAAAGGTATGCATTGCTGAGAATTCTAAATCTTGTATCTGTGCCAGTCCAGATGCATTCCAGTATACAGCACTCCCTTCATCTGCCACTGCTGTAAATGCACCCCCCATTCCCAAAGGGCGAACTCCACTCCCTATTAAGATAAAATCTCCGGCATAACGCCCGGCAAAAAGTACCTGAGGAAGCGATAGGACAATCAGTAATATTACAACATATTTTTTCATCGCAAAATTGCTAATTTCTCTATTTTTTCTATTTTATGTTTTCCCTTTGTCGCGATAATTTTATAGAAGTATACGCCGTTAGCGAGTTTTCTTCCATCTTTATCTACACATTCCCAGCCTTTTATTGTTCTTGGATATTCATGATAGCCAACCGTGCTTGGCAAATTGTTTAGAGTATTTACCAATCTCCCAGATACAGTGTAGATTTCAATTTTAACCTCATCAGCATCATCGGTCAAAGTGTAGGTGAAACGTGTTCTGCCTTCATTATTAGGGTCTATGACATCCGAGGATACAGGATTGGGATAATTACCGATATTAAGAATCTTGAAGTCTTTTTGCACAGCGAAATTTACTGTTTCTTCAATATAATTTCCATTTGCATCTGTAGCTGAGATTATAAGTGCATGGGAGCCTGCCTCAGCATCAATTTGGTGCTTTACCGAGATAGCAGCAAGATCTTTGAAAGAAAGCGAATATGTGGTAATAGAATCACCATCAAAAAACATACTAAGGGATGAGGGGTTTATACCATTTCTGTCCTGGATAAGGAAGGAAAAGGTCGCATTATCATCAACATAATCACCATTGGTGAATTCCTGTGCTTCTACATTAATGTCAATTTTAGGAGGAGTAAAGTCTTCATTGCAAAGAAGAGAGTAAATACCTGGCTTATCAACAAATGAATACGATACTGTATTCGTTTCTATATTCATATCTCCCCCCGTTCGAAACCAGTGCTTATAATCCTGACTATATCTGTAGATGGCAAAGTTTCCATGAGTTTCAAGTGTGTCTGAGGCTGAATAATTAAATTTAACCTCCAGATTTTTGCGAAGTGTATTATTGTCATATAACTGGGTTGTATCAAATAAAGCAATTTCATATCTTGCATATTCGCCGGATTGGAGAGTAACAGGCTCTGTATCAGGTGGAATAACACCGATACTGTCAGTATGTTTTGCTATAGCCCAATAGGAAGGGGCGGTAACTATACCGGCAGGAAATGTCACAACGAGATTTGAATCTAAACTCGTATGTGTAGAGGGAAGATCTGGTGAAACAAGAAAATAATTGAGAGAAAGTGTTTTGTTTTTCACATTATTGGTGTGCTGAATCTCGTAAAATGTAGTATCTGGATTCACTTTAACTGTAAGTGGGTATATACCGGGTGGAAGTGAGCATTCGATGAAAGTAGCTCGGGTTTCAGCAGGGGCAAGTGCTTCTATTGTCGAGGTGGCAACTACAGTATCATTATATGTAATAACAAGCTCAGTGACGGGTGAAGCGAGTCGGCCTTTATTTCTAAGCTCTACTTTAAATGATGGGTTATTATCTTGCACAGCAAACTCACAAGAGAGTATATAGAGGTCTGGTCCGAGAATTGGATAAAATAGCTCCTCTGATTGGGTTATCTCTCCTGTACTATCTTGAACTTCTATTTGATAAAACACAGTATCTATAGTTGTGTAGATTGGGGGAAGAACAGGTGGAATCGCTTCTGCAGTTTGAAAGAGTGTATTATCAATTTGTTGCATTGGTATGATATCTCCAGCCCCATCATCTCGCCACCAGCTACATTGCACAGATGCTATACCATCCTTATCAAGCACATTTGCAGAAACATATACAGAATCCCCAACTTTAGTAATTATTGGTTCTATCGCAATGTCATAAATAGCGGATTGCCCCCCAGCAAAGGTAGTATATCCAATAAAGTCAGCTGTATCATTATAAGCATAGCATCGCACGATGCCAGTAAAGACCGAGTCAGTATGCGTTGGCTCAATTACATAATCATATCCATCTGGAGTATAATTAGTTCTTGTTATATCACGGTATTCTACTTGTTTTTTTCTGTCCTGATATGGATCTTGTATCAAGTCATTCTCATCCGTTACATAATAAGCAACCCGATTGAATGTTGGGGCTTCATCGCCATCGATATATATATGGACAGTATCCCCTACAATAAATTCATGGCTATTTAGTTCGACATTCAAAATATTATGTTCTTTGGGGAAAGTTATATTTATTGCAGGGTCCCCGAGATAGTTAAAAGAGCGTAAATAAGTGCTACTGTGATCTAATCCTGCAGCAAAGTATTCGATTTTTGAGATGGTTGCGACTTCTGCAGCGTTACGCATCTCTCTATTGAAGAAGTTATTAAGCATAAATTCCGCAAAATATTCATCGTACTCTAAAAATCCTTTTCCAGCCCCACCAAAAAATCCTATAGCACCATTGTCAGGCTCTAAAATAAATGCTTCACCCAGACAACCAATTCTATAGTTGCCAAAGTCTGATGTATAGCATGTTAAGCTGCTTATGATAGGATAGTTATCATTAAATAGTGTTGGTACATCACCGAAGTTAAATAAATTAAAGTCTGACCATATCTGGCCACCTCCATGTCCCAAAAATTGGATAAAGGCCGCGCCTTCATTTATATAGTTTTTTAGTTGTAGGGTGCTTCCCCAGTAAGGGTTAGCAGGGTTCCGAACATACACCCTTGAAACTCTGTAATCTTCAGGAATATATCTCCTGTTTAGCCTTTCATTTTGGGACTCAAAGGTCTCTGAGCCTCCGGCTATCAAAACAATATGATTCCGCCAGAGATCTTCGAAATTTTGCTCTGTATTATATTGAATAGTTTTTGCTAATGCCGGTGCGATTTGCTCTTTTCCCCATACAGGTATACGACCAATAACAAGGTCTGGAAGCTCATCATCTCCCACTATACAGGCAAAATAGTTGTCATCCACAGTAGCACCAACCTTATAGCTCCAGGTGGCAAATGTAGGTATTATATTATCCTTTTTATATGGATGGAAGTCCCTTTCTTCCATGCTACCATCTCCCAAAAGTAGCACATAACGAGGTGATGGTGGTTGCCAATTGTTGTATGCGTACTGTAGGAAATCCCTTATAGCCCAGGCAGAACGTAAGCCATAACCAAATTCATCATAGATATCTTCTACAGCTATAGGTATAATATTAAGATTTCTATAAATCTGCCAGTGAGTTATAAATTCAGGGATTGACTCATCTGTCAGAAAATCTCGCGTGGAGATCAGGATGTAATCCGCTTGCTGGCTTGGATGATGTAAATTGGATGGAATATCTGGAACCACTGATTCGGGCAATAGTTTCCTTTCTTCGCTTAATGCGATATAGCGAGTGTCATCATCAAATACTTCATCTTGTAGCATAAGTGTAAAGGGTGGACCTCCTCCAGGCATAGTTGATTCAATGCTTACATGCTCAAGTTTACTTCTCCCAATCTTGTACACATCAATGTCAGATGATTGAAACTCTGTAATTGCAAATTGATATAAGGCTGCTGGGTGGTTGGACGGCTTATTAAACTCAAGCATATTGTTATGGGCAACATACTTTCGCCAGTAGGTAATATCAATATAGTCCAGGAGGATTTCATCAATAGTTCCGTTGTTTCCGCCTGGCATAGAAATATACAAAGTATTTTCTCCATTATTAAGCCGTTCATTTGTAATCTTATTTGTGAGAATTTTCTCAGTTTGATCACTCCAATTCTCTGTTATTTCGCCGATATATGCTGAATTTATATGAACAGTGACCTGATGCCCGGTATAAGAATAGCCAAACAATGCCACGGTAACAGTCGCTCTATACTCTGTAAGATTTACCGGCTCTGGGTCGTGAAGGGTAAACGAGAAATTTTGTATATAGGGGCTGCTTATTTTATTCCAGAACCATAGGTCTTCTCTCACAGGATTAACATGTTTTAGTTTTGTAAAAAGGTTTTGTTTTTCCAGATGTATGTGGGTATCAAAGAAGAGCGGAACCCGATACTCTCTTGGGTCTGTTTCGTACAACCCGCAATCTTCTACTGCCATCCTGGCACCTGGGGTATCTTTTATTTCCACCCAATAGCAGTTTCTTTGTGAATAATGGTCGTAATAGCATGTCTCGCCATGATTTATATCTGCATAAAATTCAAAATAATCTCCCGGATCAAATGACCCATCTTCTTCTCCATAGAAATAGATAGGAATAGGTTCTCCTTTATTGCTTACTTCAAGATAGCGAGGATCAATCCTCTCTATATCAAAGTCAAATTGATATGCACTCCCCAGAGAATCCTGCCAGAATTGGAGTGTGTCCTTCAAATATGAATATGTAATTTTGTAAAGGCCTTCTTCCTCAATATAAAATTTCAGTTTATTTATAGTATTTTCATCCTGCAAAGACCAATTTTTTGCAGAGGGATGAGGCTCGCGCTCCTTTTCCCAATATTGAGAAAATTGGTTATTGATAATCAGTTCATCTGCCACACTCTCGAGCGGAGAGGTGCCCCCGGCTCCAAACAATTTTTTCTTATTACCTGATATATTTACCCTTACTGTTAGCTCGGTAAATATTTTAACTGCCTTTTGCACAGGATTGAACTGCACAGGAAAGATTCTCACTGCACCCAGATATCTATCGCCTGAATAGCCAAGAATATTGGTTTCATACAATTTTTGGGGGAAATAGGAATCACTTCTATAGATTGTCGGGTCTTCGTTGTATATTATCTCACCTTGCTCGCTTGGATTTTCAGGAGAAAGATATTCAGGGTTACACAGGAGATACTTATCTCTGATTGTAATATAATTTTCACTAACAACTACAGCGGTCAAATCGCCTTCTGGTGGGAGTCCTACTAGTTTTGTGAAATAAGGGAGTTGAGGTTTGCCTGGAACAGAAATAGGTGTGTAATTAAGTCCTGGTATCTCTATTGTTTGAGGAGTGAGATTAGTGAAACGTGCCCCATGATTGGAAGTTGGCAGAGTATCCGGAGATCCGTCTGGTAGAAAGTTAAAATCCTCAATTGTTAAACTTAGTAATACATAATCCTCTGTCAGTTCCACTACTTTGAATATGTTTTCCGCGTGAAGCAGAGAGAGACAAAAGAGGAAGGAGAACAAAGTTGCTAATAGAAATTTTTTCATAATCTCATTGTTTATTTAGCTGTTCCAGTTTTTTTATTCCTTTCATAGCAATATCGGTACGAAAATACATTCCATCAAATGAGATTTTGGACACATTATTATACGCTTTTTCCCGAGCCTGATGTAAAGAATTTCCCAGAGCAGCCACAGAGAGCACCCTTCCACCATCTGTAAGGTATTGACCATTTTTACACTTAACTCCTGAAAAGAATAATATTACATCATCTAAGACATTTTCTATCCCATGAATCTCTTTTCCTTTTTCGTATTGGTGAGGATATCCATTTGATGCTAACACAACCGCAACTGCACTTTGGGATTTCCATTTTAGGGATACGGAAGTTATATTTTTTTGAATCATTGCCATACAAACATCAGCGAGATCAGTTTCCAAAAGGGGTAGCACCGCCTGGGCTTCTGGGTCTCCCAAGCGGCAATTAAATTCAAGCACCTTTGCTCCATCTTTAGTTACCATCAAGCCAG
Source organism: Cloacimonadia bacterium (assembly GCA_049975325.1). Taxonomy (GTDB): domain Bacteria; phylum Cloacimonadota; class Cloacimonadia; order JGIOTU-2; family JBNGDW01; genus JBNGDW01. The sequence continues at coordinate 7,170 of JBNGDW010000005.1, forward strand.
CATACAGGATCCCTTTAAAAGGTGCTCCTTCTTTTGCCAATGCCTCCAAAACGGGTGCAATTATTTTTTTGTCAATCTTATCTTTCAGGTCTTCAGCAAAAACCGCTGGAGCATAAGCGCCCATTCCACCTGTATTTGGTCCCTTATCACCATCAAGAAGTTGCTTGTGGTCTTGCGAAAGTATGGTTGAGACGAAGTCAGAACCGTCACAAAATGCAAAAACAGAGACTTCTTCGCCCTGGAGAAAATCCTCGATTACCACTCTATGTCCAGCATTTCCCAGGAGATCAAAGTGCATAAGGTGATTAAGTAGGAGTTCAGCCTCTGTATAATGTGTACAGATGAAAGCCCCTTTACCACCTGCAAGGCCATCACTTTTTACCACAAGGGGAAATTCCTTGGTTCTAACATATTGGAGGGCAGGCTTTATTTTATCAAATGTCTGAAAATCTGCCGTAGGGATGTGGTATTTTCGCATAAGATTTTTTGCAAAAACCTTGCTACTCTCAATCTGGGCAGCCTTCCTGGTCGGGCCTATTACGGCGATTTCTTTTTGCTCAAGTTTGTCCACTATACCTTCTGCAAGGGGCTTCTCGGGACCAATAAAGGTTAAACCGATATTTTCGGATTGGATGAATTTGATGATATCTTCTGTATTATTAAGAGGAACACAATGTATTTCTGGTTCCATGCCGCAATTTCCAGGCGAGACAAAAACTTCTTCCACCTGCCTGCTCTGCCTGAAGGTATGGGCTATTGCATGTTCACGTCCACCGCCTCCTATTACTAAAACCTTCATTACAAATCCTCTTCTTTTTTCATGCTTTTTCAAGTTTGAAATTAAAGACTAATTTGCACACCAAGAGTAAAGGAAGAAATAGTTTCCTCTTTTCCTTCAATCTTTCCATCCCCATTTATATCATCATAATATTTTTTATAAGAGCCGATAAGAAGGGTGGCTGGGGAGATTGTATATCCCAGTCCTGCCTCAATGATTGCGGTTGGGGTTTTCCATTCTGAAAATTTTTCTACCTGAGTTTGAGAATAACTAATAACAGCATAAGATAACCGAGGTATAAAAGTTTTTGTAAAGGAAAGCTGTCCATAGATGCTTTTACCAAGCCTATAATCTTCTCCTTTAATGTCTTCATATGCAATTGAAAGGTCTACAACATTAAATAGGTGTGATGTCAGCTCAGCTCTCCATCCCTGGGCTTTATTTATGTTTTTTAATCTGGATTCTTTTGAGGTAATTGTATAATTTGAAGTATCCACAAATGCTCGCTGATTGTCATAAATCCTATTAAAATAATTGGGTTCAAAATCCTGTCCGAAGATTTTATATTCCAAATTCAGATCAAATATGAGAAAATGCGAGCCGAATCCCGGAAAGGTAGCGCCCCATCCATGATTTATAATATGGGCTACTTCACTGTAATGGTAGAGCTGGAAACCCTTTGTTGAAACAAGGGGCAGCATATAGTCAAATCCAAGAATAGTGAGGCTCTTTTTATCTCCAATGCTTGGAACTTGTTTGAGATTTAAAGTATCAAATGATTGTTCACTATCCGGGATGTTATCATTATTTGCATCTATATCCACCTCCGAATGTCCTAGATAAGAGGAATCAGGTGGATCAGGCCAGCCATCGCCATCTGTATCTGCCCACCAGTTCTCGTTCTCTGGAAAGTCATCATATTGATCAGGATATCCATCACTATCTTTATCATCCAAGCTGCCCAACTGGTTTATATCCGTGACAACAGTGCTACCCAGTTGTAAATTTTTTATAATCGGTACTCCAGAGCCCGTGAGCGGTTTCGCAGTAATTCGTCCAGCAAAAATATCAAGGTCATAGATGTTTGGGCTAAATATATCAAAGGCAAGGTCGAATGGATTATTAGTATTGATTGCTATCTCTACTCCTAATTGTTTTTCATCTGGGTAGTTGAGCATGTTTGTATAGTCACGCATAATAAGTCCGTAGCCGAATCTCACAGAGGGAAAGCTCCCAATGCGGAAGTAGAATGGGTCTTGTTTTGTTGCGAACCTGAGATAATAGATCTTATTTAGATAATCTTCAAAGTCTTCCCAGTCCTCCTCGCGAATATTTCCGTCTCCATCAATCAGGAAGTTAAGATCAAGTCCGATGCCGAATTTCCATATACCAATTTCAGGCATAAAGCGGATTTGCGTGTAGAGTTGGTTGTTGATGGAGACCGCACCAATTTCCATTGTAAGTGGAAAAGGGAGCCGAGTCTGTGCGAGTTTTTCTCCAGCTTTAGCAGGGATTTCTGGTGCCGATGGAGTTGGGTAAGTCCCCATAGGAAGTTGGGGTGTAAATGTTACCTGCTCAATCTCCATCCCCCTCTTAAGTTGATCCTGTATATCAGGTGGTAGCTCACGGAAGTTGAGCTCTTCCATACGCGGGGTCTCATTCCCATCTGAAAAGCCTTGATTACCGGCAGTAATATTCTTAATACCATAATCATTCCCTAATTCAACAATTCCATCAAATACATAGACTATGGTATTCCCATTTTCCGGATTTGCCCAGACCAAGAAGTCTGTACCTCTTACTGTTGAAACCGCTGTGGAAGTCAGGACAGAGGTGCTGCCAATCCCCGGCTTTACCTGAACCCAGATATATCCTGACTTAAGTTCAAGACTTTTTGAAACCCCCTCTTTAGTATGGGCAAGTTCTAATTCAACAGTAGATTGGGGTAGAATTTTTATCATACCACTATTATCAGAAAATCGAACCGTTGTCTCACCATCTTCCCTTGTGATAAGAATATCATTACTCAGTACTATCGTACCAATTTCAACTGGCTGGAGTTCATTATTATGATTTAAAATTGTCTCTCCTGTGACATTAAGAACAACTGCGAATGGCTCCCCAGTCTGAGCAGAGAGGGGCGGGAGTGGTAGAAAACCCAGTGACATAAACAAATATAGAACGAGATATATACCCAGAGCTTTTTTTATGTGCATCTTCTACTTTCTTTTAAAATTTTTGACTTTTATTTCGGTGTACCCTAAAAAAGGAATAAAAGAATCTATAGAAAAATAATGTCAATATTTTGGAGCAAGTTTTATGGTAAAAATCAGTTTTATCACAATAGGAAATGAAATCCTGCTAGGGAAGACGGTCAATACAAATCTTGCATTTATTGGCATGCAGCTTTCCAACAATGGTCTCAGCCTCTCTTATGAGGTAACTATATCGGACGATCAAAATGCAATAATCACCGCCTTAGAGGAGTTATGGGCTAAAAGTGATGTGGTTATCACTTCAGGTGGCCTTGGACCGACAAGGGATGATGTTACAAAGAAAAGTATTGCTGGATTCTTCCAAACTCAGCTAGAATTTCGGGATGATGTCTGGGATGACATAAAACTCCTTTATCAAAGAAAAAATAAGTCAATACCTGAGATCGTTAGAACACAGGCTGAAGTCCCCAAAGGATTTAACACTATCCAAAACCATTCTGGCACTGCGCCTGGTCTGCATTTTCAAACTGATGGGAAGAATTTCTTTGCTCTACCTGGAGTTCCGTATGAGATGAAGCCTATGGTCACTGAATATATAATTCCATTTTTGAAAAAGCAGTATAGCCCCAAAGAATTTTATTGCAAGACCATTCATACCATTGGCATATTGGAGGCTGAGCTTAGCGAGCGTGTGAGTGATATTGAGCCCCCTCCAGATACCAATATAGCGTTCTTGCCCCAGTTGGGTAAGGTAGATATCAGAATTTATGGGAATAATAAAGATGGGTTTCAGGAAACCATAGATAAAATAGAGGAACGGTTAGGTGAGTACATTTATGGATACGATGATGATACTATAGTAGGGCTGTGTCATGAAAAACTCCTTCGATCTGGCAAGAAATTAGCTGTTGCTGAATCCTGCACAGGAGGCCTGATTCAAAATCTTTTTACAAATAATTCAGGAAGCTCTAACTACTTTGCTGGCGGAGTGATATCGTATAGCAATGAGGCAAAGATGAAATTGCTTGGCGTAAAAGAATCAACCTTAGAAAAATTCGGAGCAGTAAGTAAAGAAACTGTAGAAGAAATGTTGCGAGGTGTGCGAACACTTTTTGATGCTGATTATGCAATTGCTGTATCTGGAATAGCAGGTCCTACAGGAGGAACAAAGGAAAAGCCTGTGGGTCTCGTATTCGTTGGTGTAAATATTGAAGGTAAATTGCTTGTTAAGAGGTTCGATTTTTCAGGGGACAGACTACAGGTTAAGCAGCAATCGGCGGAAAATGCCATTTATTTACTTTTGAAAAATCTTTCGTAGACTCGGGCGAATAAATATGATAAGAGGTTATTATGAAAAATTCGGATGATGATATAATAAGGAGTGATTTCCTCGTTATTGGGAGCGGTATCGCAGGGTTGCAGTTTGCTCTGGAAGCTGCCAAGATTGGCTCAGTTTCGCTTGTGACTAAAAATAGCATTGCTGATTCTAATACTGAACTTGCACAAGGGGGGATTGCAGCAGTTGTGAATGAGACGGACTCCTTTGAGTCTCATATCGAAGATACATATAAAGCAGGGGCAGAACTTGGTCATAAAGAATTTATAGCTGAAATTGTATACGCAGCTCCCAAGATTATAGAAAATATGATTAAATTAGGAGTAAAATTTACAACAAGAGAGGGGAAACCGGTTACACTTTCAAACCTCGCATTAGGGAAGGAAGGTGGGCATTCACATAGACGGATTATATTTTCTGGAGATTCTACCGGGAAAGAGATTGAGGAGCAATTGATTCGAATCGTGCGGGCTACTCCTCAAATTACTATCTATGAAAATCATGTTGCTATTGACCTAATTACCCAGCACCATATCAAAGGACCTGATGTATATAATGCAGGGATTACCTGCTGGGGGGCTTATGTATTGGATGTTAAAAATCAGGTTGTTAAGCGTTTTCTTGCCAATAAGACCCTGCTAGCTACAGGAGGCAGTGCCCAGGTATATTATCACACGACCAATTCTCCGGTAGCTACCGGGGATGGTATTGCTATGGCATATCGCGCTGGGGCTCGGATTGCCAATATGGAGTTTATACAATTTCACCCCACAGCACTATATCAGCCAGAAAGTGATCAGGTTTTTCTTATTTCAGAGGCTGTGCGTGGGGAGGGGGCAGTGCTCCGCTTGCCTGATGGTACGCCATTCATGAAGCAATATCACAAACTTGGTGATCTTGCTCCGAGAGATGTGGTCGCACAAGCCATTGATTTTGAGATGATTAAGCATGGGTATAAATTTGTTTATCTTGATCTTACACATCTTGACGGCGAAAAAATGAAAACACGTTTTCCAAATATCTACAGAAAATGTATGGAATATGGTATTGACTTTACGAAAGATATGATTCCGGTTGTCCCAGCTGCTCATTATACCTGTGGAGGGATTCTTTCAAGTGTAAGGGGAGAGACGGATATAAAAAATCTCTATGCCTGTGGAGAGGTGGCATGTACAGGACTACATGGGGCAAATAGGTTGGCTTCAAATTCACTTCTTGAGGCGGCAGTTACTGCTTATAATGCAGCGCACCTACCCCAAAATAGGGAAAAAGTTGAGTTTCCTGATATACCGAGATGGAGCGAAGAAGGAGTTTTTGATGAAGAAGAATGGATTATAATTGCCCATAATAAAAATACTATACGGCGTATGATGTGGAATTATGTTGGTATTGTACGTTCAAATCGTAGGCTTTATTATGCAAGCGAGTGGCTGAGAATATTCTATAAGGAGATTGAAGAATTTTATAAAAAAAATCCAGTTCGCCCAGATTTAATTGAAATTTGGAATTTAGTTACTGTAGCAGAGCTTATCATTCATTCGGCAATGGCACGAAAAGAAAGCCGGGGATTACATTATAATAAAGACTATCCAGACACAAGAGATGAATATAAGAAAGATACAATACTGTAAAAATTAGGAAAAGAAAGAGTAAAAGGATAACTCAATACAGACCTATATTGTAAGTTACGGCTAATCAGTACCCTTTTACTCTATAATTTTTTTATCTTGTTTTTGTTTTATTTTGTTTTTGTGCTTTTTGCCGTATTCCCCGTTACTTTTTCTTCTTCCTCTTCTATCGTTATAATAGCGTCTTTAGGGCACTTTTCTACGCATATTCCGCATCTGATACATTTTTCTTCATCTATTTTGTGAGGTTTTCTCCGTTCACCCTCAATTGCATCCACTGGGCAGTTTCGCTTACAAATCAGACATCCAATACATTTTTCTTCTATCACTCTTGGTTGAGGATGGTTGCCAATCGTATCTATAATAGAGTTAGTTGGGCACACCTGAGCACAGATACCGCAATTGACGCATTTTGAATAATCAATAATTGCGAGGTTATTTTCAACTCGAATTGCTTGAACAGGGCATTTTCTCTCACATATTTTACAGGCAATACAAGCAGTTTTACTCCCACATTTAACCTTTGCTGTTTTCCCTTTATCCAGAGAGCTGCAGAGCACATGCACCTTTTTACTTATAGGCACCAGCTCGATAATATTCTGGGGGCACGCCTCGACACACTTACCACATCCTGTACAGCGCTCCTCATCAATAATGCGCATATTGTTATCATCCAATGAAATTGCATCAAAAGGACAGGCTCGGATGCAATCGTTGTATCCCAGGCATCCATATTCGCACAGGTTTCTACCAGCATTAAGGAGTGAAGCCGCTTTACAGGTTGGTATTCCTTTATATTCAAATTTTAGAAAGGTGTTATCATTGCCGCCACTCTGACAATGTATCAGGGCTATTTTTCTTTCTTGAGTGCTTGCTTCTACCCCCATTATTTCTGAGATCTTTTTTACAACTTCCTCGCCTCCTGGAGAACAGAGGTTGGGATCAGCACCCTTTGTAACAATTGCTTCTGCGTAGCCAGAGCAGCCAGGGAAGCCGCATGAACCACAGTTTGCTCCCGGCAGAATCTCTTCTATTTGTTGAATTTTGGGATCTATTTCCACATAGAATTTTTTAGCTGCAAGTGAAAGTATTACACCAAAGATAATTCCCAGACATCCTAAAACAATTATCGCAGTTTCTACCATTTTTACTCCTACTAAAATTTAAGTCCTGAGAAACCCATAAATGCCAAAGCCATACACCCTGCGACGACAAAGGCAATGGGCATTCCTTTTAAAGAATCAGGTATATTGGCATTCTCCAATCTTTCACGGATACCAGCCATTAAAATAAGTACAAGAGTAAAACCAATGCCGGCAGAGAACCCATTAACAATTGCCTGCAAAAATGTAAATCTTTCAGTGATATTTAGGATTGATACGCCTAGAACTGCGCAGTTTGTAGTGATAAGAGGCAGATAGATTCCAAGCGATTTGTAGAGACTAGGAGCAGTTTTCTGGATCACCATTTCTACCAGTTGAACAAGCGCGGCAATGCTTATAATAAATGTAATTGTTTGCAGAAAGGTCAAATCAATTCCGAAAATACTCGTTTGGGGGTTCAAAAAGAATGTGTATATGAGCCAGGTAATGGTCGATGCCATTGTCATCACGAAGATCACCGCCATTCCCATCCCAAGCGCAGAATCCAATTTTCTTGATACGCCAATATACGGGCACAAGCCAAGAAATCTTATAAGAACGAAGTTGTTGATAAAAATTGCGCCAATAATAATTGCAAAAAAACTCGCTGTCTCCATAATTTCTCCTTATGCACCTGACTTTCGTCGTTTAATCCAGTTTATCAATCCCATAAGTAGCCCGATAGTAAAGAATGCCCCGGGGGGAAGAATTGCTGCTACAACTGGCTGATAGGTAGCGGGTAAGATAGGGATGTTTAATATACCTCCTGTGCCGAGGAACTCGCGAATAGCCGCTATTAGTATCAGGGCAAAAGTAAAACCAAGACCCATACCAAGAGCGTCAAGGATAGAGTATGTCAGATTATTTTTACTTGCAAAAGCCTCTACTCTACCAAGTATAATGCAGTTTACAACTATTAAGGGGATAAAAAGGCCTAAACTCTTATGAAGATCAGGAAGATAGGCATTCATTGTCAGGTCTACTATGGTTACGAAAGATGCAATAACCAAAATATAACATGGAATCCTGATTTTTTTCGGTATAGCATTTTTGATGAGGGAGATAATAAAGTTTGAACAAAGGAGTACAAAAGTAGCTGCCGCGCCCATACCAATAGCATTATTTACAGATGTACTTACCGCAAGGGTAGGGCAGAGCCCCAATGCCATAAAGAAGATAGGATTCTCTTTAATTATCCCTTTAGTGAATTCGCCTAATGCCTTCATTTTGCCTTATCCTTCCTCTTTTGTGCTTATTATATCCTTTATTTGAGAGAATTTTTCCCGAATAGCGTCCGTTATTGCCCGACTTGTAATCGTTGCTCCAGTAATTGCCTCTATTTCACCTCCATCTTTCTTTACCATCAGTTGTTTAGGGTCTTTGCCAATAAATTGTTCTGTGAATTCAGGAGAGGTGCAGTTAGCCCCAAGTCCGGGTGTTTCCTGCTGAGACATAACCTTTATACCTGATATCTGAGATAAAGTGTCGATTCCTACCATGGTTCGTATTATCCCTCCATAGCCTTCTTTCTCACAGGTAAATGTATATCCCACAAGTTTGCCATCATTATCTAATCCCTTGTAACAGATGGTATCTTTATCTGTTTTTACTGGCTGAAATTCTGAAGCCATTGGCAGGACTTCTTTACGAGCGACTTCTTCACCTAACTTTCTATTCCTTTCTATGATAGGGGCTGTTTGCTGGTAAATTAGGGCAAGGATGCCACCGGCTACTACACAAATAATTACCAATATAAGCGTGGGACGAAGAATATCTTTCATTATTCTCGCTCCTCATCTTTTATTTTTAAATAGTTTTTGTAAATCATTCACTTTTTCCCCTTTTGCGATAACCAAACGGCTTGCTCCTCGTATACTTATCTAAGAGGGGCGTAGTAAGATTCATAAGCAAAATAGAATAGGAAACTCCCTCTGGGTAGCCTCCCCATAATCTTATTATCATTGTAATTATACCGCAACCAATGCCAAATATCAATCTCCCTTTCTTTGTAACAGGGGAGGTTACCATATCGGTAGCCATAAAAAAAGCACCTAGTATCAGGCCACCAGAAAAGATATGGAAGAGTATAGGTCCAGAGAAATATCCATCTACACCGCCAAATATCCAGGCAAGCAGAGCCACTGTGCCGATGTAGGCAGTAGGGATTCTCCATCCTATATAGCGTTTATAAGCAAGAAATGCTGCACCAATAAGCAGAGCAGCAGCACAAACTTCGCCGATACATCCTCCGATATTGCCCCAGAAGAGAGCATGAATTGTATCAGGTGAGGAAAGATTGTGAAATAGCGGCTGAGCACTCTGAGCAGCCTCGCCAGCAAGAATTTCTGTTCGTAGAGCCTTTGCCGTGGTAAGTGGAGTTGCAGAAGTTATCATCTCCTGATATGCAGTGCCGGTTCCTGCGACTATGCTTGTTTTTAATCCTGATAGAGTGGCTACACCCATTTGGGCTAATTTTGAGGTCCACCCGGTTGTCATCTGGGTAGGCCAAGAAGCCATCAGAAAGGCTCTACCAAGAAGTGCGGGATTAACTGGATTGTAGCCAAGTCCTCCAAATACCTGTTTCCCAATCGCAATCGCAAAAGCAGACCCTATAACAGGAATCCACCAAGCAGTCATTGGAGGAAGATTAAAAGCCAAAAGCATCCCAGTGATAACCGCACTCCCATCAGTTATTGTAAGTGGTTTTTTTAGAAGTAATTCGATTATAGCCTCTGTCAGAACAGCCGAAATAATCCCCAGTCCAGTAAGCATAAGGGACCGCCAGCCAAAGAAGATGTATGCAGCTATCAAGGCTGGAATTAAGGCAATAACTACTGACCACATCACTTTTTTTACACTTTCGCCTTCGTGAATATGTGGTGAAGTAGAAACTTTTAGTAAATCCATCTTTTTAACCTCCAAAATATTGGAACTTTAATCTGCTTGAAATTGGATGCTTGCTTTCTATTCATTGTCTATCGAGTTTTGCAATTTCAAGTTTTCCTAGTTTTATCCATTGCACGAGCGAGATATGTGATGGACATACATAGGCACAGGAGCCACATTCCATGCAGTCTGTTATATGTAATTTTTTAGCCTCTTCATGGGAAGCATTTTTTACAGAGTCAACTATCATTGTAGGAGCAAGTTGCATTGGGCACACATCTACACATCCGCCGCATCGGATGCAGGCATGCTCTTTTGTCTCGAAAATAGATGCTTCGCCAAATATTACTATGCCAGATGTCCCTTTAATAATAGGGGTCGCTTGTGTTGTTAGGGCGAAGCCCATCATAGGACCTCCAGAGATAAGTTTTGAAATATCCTCATAGGTTCCCTCACAAAAATTAATAAGATCAGAAACGAGAGTACCGATAGGTGCTAAGATATTCTTTGGATTTTTCACTATAGGCCCGGTTACTGTAGTCACCCTTTCGATGCTTGGTTTGTTATAGCGCACAGCTTCATAGATTGCCCAGGCTGTTCCCACATTTTGCACGACAACTCCCACATCCATAGGAAGTCCTCCAGCCGGAACTTTTCGCCTGGTTACCGCATAAATGAGCTGTTTTTCTGCTCCTTGTGGATATTTTACATGGAGAGATACAACACTAATGTTAGCCACGCCTTTAACTTTTTCTCTCATAATTTTAATTGCATCCGGTTTGTTACTTTCAATGCCAATATACCCTTTTGGGGCGCCCAAAATCTTCATTATAATTTGTAATCCGGCAATGACGCTATCCGAATGTTCTACCATAGTTCTATGATCTGCTGTGAGGTATGGTTCGCATTCTACTCCATTCAGGATAACTGTATCAATGGGCTTCTGGGGTGGGGGAGAGAGTTTTACATGGGTAGGAAATCCGGCACCGCCCATACCACAGATACCAGCAGATTGGATACGGCTGAGCATTTCTTTGGGGTCCATATTGAGATAATTAGTCCTGTCTTCTAAACTGTCTTCCCACTCATCTTTTCCATCATTTTCAATTTCAATTGCCTCTCCGCTACTGCCTGCAGGGTGTGGATAGATGTCGATATTTGTAACCTTGCCAGAAATCGGGCTATGCATAGGAATAGAGACAAAACCTGTGGCATCAGCAATTTTTTGTCCCTTTTTTACAAAATCCCCTCTTTTTACTAGAGGTTTTGCTGGTGAACCTATATGCTGCTGGAGATGTATCAAAACCTTTTGGGGAGCAGCAAATTTCTCTATTTCTTTTTTATTTGATAATTCTTTGCCTTCATGTCCAGCATTTTGGGGGAATCCACGAGGATGCACCCCACCCTTAAATGTTTTCGCTTTCATATCTTTTCCTTTGCCCTACAATCATTCAAAAATTGCTTTAATAAACTCGTCAATATCAAAATCTCTAAGATCATCCATCTTTTCCCCAATACCTATTAACTTTATGGGAATATTCAAACTATCTTTAATTCCAATAGCGATACCACCTTTTGCAGTGCCATCCAGTTTTGTCAAGACTACTCCCGTCAGGGGAAGTGAGGAAACAAAATTTTTTGCTTGCGCAACCCCATTCTGTCCTGTTGTTGCATCCAATACCAATAATGTTTCATGGGGTGCATCCGGAATAATTTTTTTGATAGTTCTATTGATTTTTTCCAGTTCTCGCATGAGATTAACTTTTGTGTGAAGTCTACCCGCAGTATCAATCATCACCACATCATAATCCTGAGCCCTAGCGTGTTGAAGCGCATTAAATACCACGGATGAAGGGTCAGCACCATAATCCTGTTTTACAATATTAGCCTCAGCTCTTTTTGCCCATATAGTCAATTGTTCAATAGCGGCTGCTCGGAATGTATCCGCTGCAACCAGCAGTACCTTTTTTCCATTTTGTGTATATTTTTTTGCCAGTTTTGCAATCGTAGTAGTTTTGCCAACACCATTAACACCAACAAAAAGAATCACAAATGGTTTGCTGTCTGGAGAGTAATCAATTTTTTCACTTTTTTGATATTCATTTTTTAGAATATCTTTTATAATATTTTGGAGGACATTGAGGATTATCGCGGTGCTCGTTATTTTTTTCAATCGAATTTCTTCTTGGAGCCGAGATATAATTTTTTGAGTCATTTCAACTCCAATATCTGCCTGAACCAGTATATCCTCAATTGATTCTATCAGATCCTCATCCACCTTACCAGTAAGTCGCATAACTTCGGCAAGGCGTTTTATTAATGCGTTATGAGTTTTTGCCAGGCGCTGCCGTAAATTACTAATAACAGCCACTTTTTTCTCCTGTTAGCAAGTTTACTGCAGATTTAGAAATAGAAAATATAAATCAAGTTTTTTATAGTTGCATCTTCAATTTCATTATGTTTGCTGTTCGGGGGGCATTGAAAAAATTTGAGTCCGCCAAATAGCCCGGGGATTATTCTCATCGTTCCCTTCTTTGGTCTTTATAGCACACAACTAAAACTTGACACTATTATTTAAATTATTTTTGGAAATTTCCGTAAGTTACAGAAATTCTATATAAAAGAAAGGAATATTTTATGGATAAGAAGATTATAGGAGAGGGCATCACTTTTGACGATGTTCTTATAATGCCATCCCGGTCAAGGGTTATACCAAGGGAGGTTGATGTAGCAACAAGGCTTACCAGGCATATTGGGTTGAGTATCCCTATAGTAAGTGCAGCGATGGATACTGTAACAGAGGCGGATCTGGCAATAGCAATTGCCAGAGAAGGTGGGTTCGGGGTAATTCATAAGAATTTTCCTATTGAAAGGCAGGCAGAAGAGGTCCAAAAAGTGAAGCGTTCAGAAAGTGTGAGAGTGACGAATCCAATCACACTCCCTCCAAATGCGCCCATTAGAGAAACGGTTCGGTTAATGGCTGAGCATAATATTTCTGGGATACCCGTAACAGAAGATGGAAAATTACTTGGAATAATCACCTCCCGCGATCTCCGTTTTGAAAAGGATTTTTCTAAAAGAGTTAATCAGCTGATGACTCCGCGAGAGCGGCTTGTAACAGCCTCAACTAATATTTCGCTGGAAGCCGCGAAGGAGATTTTGCATGAAAAAAGAATTGAGAAATTGTTGCTTGTGGATGAGGATTTTAATCTTACAGGTATGATTACTGTAAAGGATATTATGAAAAGTATCAAATTCCCCAATGCATCAAAAGATGAGGAAGGAAGACTACTGGTCGGTGCGGCTGTGGGAGTAACCGGAGATTTTGAAGAGCGTGCTTCAGAACTTATTCGGGCAGGTACAGATGTAATAGTGATTGATACCGCTCATGGTCATAGCGATAAGGTGATACAGGCTTTGAAAAAGTTACGAGCAAGATTTCCGGATCAAGAATTTATTGCAGGCAACATTGCGACAGCATCCGCAGCTCGTGACCTTATTGAAGCCGGTGCGGATGCATTGAAGGTAGGCATTGGTCCCGGTTCGATTTGTACAACCCGCGTGATTGCTGGCATAGGTGTTCCTCAAATAACTGCGATTATGGAGGTCGCAAAGGCATCAAAAGGAGAGGTGCCAGTTATTGCTGATGGTGGGATAAGGTATTCTGGCGACATTACAAAAGCCCTTGCCGCTGGAGCCCATGTGGTTATGATAGGTTCGCTCTTTGCTGGAACAGATGAAAGTCCTGGTGAGGATATTATATATGAAGGCAGAAGATTCAAAGCATATCGAGGCATGGGCTCAATCTCTGCGATGAAGGCAGGCAGCAAAGATAGGTATTTTCAGGATGATCTTCCGGGGCTGAACGGAAATGAAAAGCTGGTTGCAGAAGGTATTGAGGGAAGAGTAGAATACAAAGGTCCACTTTCTGATTATCTGTTTCAACTAATAGGTGGAGTGAAGGCTGGTATGGGTTATTGTGGTGCTCGAAATATTGAGGAATTACGAACAAAAACGCAGTTTATCAAAGTATCTGTTGCTTCGGTGCGAGAGAGTCATCCGCACGATGTTGCAATAGTGCGGGAAGCCCCTAACTATAGCCTTAAGTAGCCCAAACAAAGGGGAATTGAGCAGTGGAGAAAAGGGGGAGAGGTGAAAAGGTGACACGGAAATTTGGGAATAGTTTCATGATAAAATTATCGTCTAGATAATCCGGTGAAAAATTTACTAAAAAAGTTGACTATTTTAGAACTATCCTGAATTAGGAAGGATAGATCATGAAAAAAACATCTATAACCGCTATAATAATATTTACTGCTCTTTTAGGGTGTGAAAATAACACGGGACCAGATAATGAGTCTCCTGCTCCTGTAAGAGGCGTGGTCATAGACTCAGCAGGTAATCCAGTGCCTGATGTGTCTATCTTTTTGAATTATAATTTAGTTGATATTGGATCACCCTCTAAAGCTTTTTTTGAGGGCATAGACCCTGAACCGCCTATCGATTCAACCCAAATTTATGGCAACCTTCCTAACCCATTTTCAAATACAACTACCATAGGTTTTTTTATTGATGAACCTGACACCGTTAATATCTGGATTGAAGATTTTACCCATATTGATACAGTTACATTACTTGAGAGCCACTTGCCTGCTGGTCATTATCAACATCCGTGGGATGCTCGTGACAATTCTGATCTGAATCTTGAGAGTGGGGAGAATCAGAAAGCAATGAATAATGAAAATGTAAAAGGGAAAGGGAAAAGGGGAAACCCCAATGAAATATGAAATATCCGTCCGCCAGCCGGCGAAATTTAATTCTTATTTTTTAATGTTGAATTTTGAATTAAAAATTAAACATTCAACAACTTGTCCGCCCACCGGCGGATTCATAATTTGTATCTCTCTCCTCTTCCCCATTTCTCCTTTTCTCCCTTTCTCCATTTCACCCTTTCTCCCAGTCACCCCGTCTCATCCTGTTTCCTGCTTCCTGTCTCCTGCCTCCTGCCTCCTGTTTCCTGCTTCCTGTCTCCTCTTCTCCTTTTCTCCCCGTCTCCTTTTCACATCTGCTCCCATTTGCCTTTTTTCGTAGGAAGAAAGAAATATTAAAAAAATTCGAATAATTGGAGGATAAAATGATACAGCAAGGGTATTACAGATTTCCCACTGTGTATAATGACAGTGTGGTTTTTACAAGTGAAGATGAATTATGGATAGTTTCCACCGGGGGTGGTATCGCAAGGCAACTTACTGCAACCCCAGGAATTGCATACTATCCAAGATTTTCACCTGATGGGAAATGGCTGGCTTTTACAGGCACAGAAGAAGGCCACCACGAAATTTACATTATGCCATCAGAAGGGGGCACACCCCGGAGATTAACCTTTCTAGGTGCCCAATCTTATGTTGCTGGATGGAGCAGAGATGGAAAATATGTTCTGTTCGCCAGCAATTTTAGTCAACCATTTAGCAGGCTGTTTTATATCTACAAAGTTTCGTTGAATGGAAACTTGCCAGAAAGAATTCCTGTTGGCTCTGCTATGGATATCTCCTATGCAAGGAAGAAAGGTGTGATTATTGGCAGACATACTGCTGACCCAGCAAAATGGAAAAGATATCGTGGCGGCACAGCCGGCAAACTCTGGATAGATATTGAAGAAACAGGAGATTTCAAACCATATCTGGAGCTGAACACAAATATTGGTAGCCCAATGTGGATAGACGACAGAATCTACTTCATCTCTGACCACGAAGGTATTGGCAATATCTATTCTGCCAATCTCGACGGAGAGGATATTCAAAGGCACACTCATCATTCTGAATTCTATGCCAGAAATGCCAGCACAGATGGAAAGTCCATTGTCTATCACGCCGGCGGAGATCTCTATATCTATGATATCAAAAGCCAAACTAATAAAAAAATGCAGATTGAATATTTCAGTTCACGACCACAGGCTAAAACAAAATTTGTTGATACTGATAAGTTTTTCCAAGATTACGAAATTCATCCTAATGCTGAACATCTAACCTTAAATGTTCGTGGTAAAATCTTCAATATGGCAAATTGGGAAGGACCAGTTATCCAGAATGGTGATTCGCCTGATGTACGATATAGATTCGGCAAGTGGCTTCCTGAGGGAAAGCGGATTGTACTTGTCTCTGATGAAGGAGGTGAGGAGCACCTGGAAATTCACTGGGCAACGGAAGAAAAGCCCCCTATTAAGCTTAACAATGTAGATGCTGGACAAATTGTTAGCCTGGCTGTCTCCCCAAAGGATGATAAAGTTGCTTTTTCAAATAATCGGCTGGAACTTTTTCTCGTAGATTGCAAAAGTGGGGAAGTAAATAAAATTGATCAGAGTGAATATGGTCAGATCAGTGACATAACCTGGTCTCCAGATGGAAAATGGATTGCATATCGTTTCTGGAAATCTGCAGAACTGTCTTGTATCAAATTAGGAAATATTGCAGATAAAAAAACATACGAAGTAACAAAGCCGGTTTTGCGGGATTGGGCTCCCGCCTTTGACCCTGATGGAAAATATCTTTACTTCCTTTCCCAGAGAAGATTTGACCCTGTTTATGATACCATGCAATTTGAATTGAGTTTCCCCAAAGGAATTCGTCCTTATCTTATTACCTTGGATAAAAAACTAAAAAATCCCTTTAAGAAAGTTCCTGAATTGGAAGTCAAAGAGGAGGAAGAAACTAAAGATAAAGAAAAGAAAGATGAAGTAAAAATTAAGATTGATCTTGAGAATATTCAAGACCGTATCATTCCATTCCCTGTTGAAGAAGGGATTTACAAAAAGATTGAAGCTATAAAGGATAAGGCCTTGTTTTCAATCTTTCCTGTAGAAGGCAGTTTGAATATGGAATGGCCGCCCACAGCACCACCTGCGAATGGATCAATCAAAATGTACGATTTTACAAATCAAAAGGAAGAAACTATAGTAGAAGGAATCTCCAATTTCAAAATTGCACAAAATGGCAAAAAACTAGCATACAGAGCAGGGGAAAAACTCAGGGTTATAGATGCTGATAAAAAATTGGATGATAAAACAAAGGCACTGACAAAACCAGGCAAAGAGAGTGGCTGGATAGACCTTTCCAGAATAAAGGTCAAGGTTGATTTAGAAGGCGAATGGCGACAAATGTATAGAGAAGCATGGAGGCTGCAGCGAGAACATTTCTGGAATAAAGATATGTCTAATATAGACTGGCAAATGGTTTATAAACGGTATCTTCCTTTGCTTGATAGAATCGGAACCCGGGGAGAATTTTCAGACCTGATATGGGAGATGCAGGGAGAGCTTGGCACTTCCCACGCTTATGAATTTGGAGGCGATTATAAAAAACCACCCCAATATAAAATCGGCTTTTTGGGTGCTGATTTCGTGTATGATGTAGAGAAACAAAAATATCGCATATCTCATATCGTTCATGGTGACCCCTGGGAAGAAGAAAAGGACTCTCCACTTCATCAACCTGGTGTGTTGATAAATGAAGAAGACTATCTTATCAGCATAAATGGCGAGAAACTGGATAGGAACCGTTCCCCTTATCAAGTATTACTGAATCAGGCTGGCAATGAAGTATTTCTAAGTATTGAAGATGGTAAAACAGGTAAAACCTGCTCCTACTCTGTAAAAGCATTAAAGACAGAAACTCTGCTAAGATACCGTGAATGGGTGGAAAATAACAGAAAACTTGTACACGAGAAGACGAATGGACGCATCGGCTATGTTCATATTCCTGATATGATGGGCCCTGGATTTGCTGAATTCCATCGCTATTATCTAACTGAGTGTAATCACGAGGGATTGATTGTTGATGTCAGATTCAACAGTGGTGGTCATGTATCCTGCTTGCTTCTGGAAAAATTAGCAAGAAAAAGAATTGGCTATGATGTTCCAAGATGGGGAAAACCAGAACCTTATCCTGCAGAATCAGTTCCAGGGCCAATTGTAGCCTTGACTAATGAAGATGCGGGCTCTGACGGCGATATCTTCAGCCATAGCTTCAAATTGATGAAGATTGGCCCACTGCTTGGTAAACGCACCTGGGGGGGAGTAATTGGCATCAATACAAATTATAACTTAATTGATGGAGGCTTCACCACACAGCCTGAATATTCCTTCTGGTTTAAAGATGTAGGCTGGGGTGTTGAAAATTATGGTACTGAGCCGGATATTGAAGTTGATATTACCCCAAAAGATTATGTCCAAGGCAAAGACCCGCAATTAGAAAGGGCGATCGAAGAAGCAGAAAAATTGCTGAAAGAAAATCCACCCTTAAAGCCAGATTTTACCAGAAAACCAAGTCGAGCCCTGCCAAAACTGACTGAGTAATCAGCTTATGAATAATATGTTGTAAATTGTCCATCATTAACTCGCACTCAATTTCGTATAAAATAAGGGCGAATCTATCTTTCAGATTCGCCCTTTTCTCGCATACAACCAGCGAAGGAGAGTTGTCCTATTCTTATCTTAACAAAATCAGTTTCTGTAATTCGGATTGATAGTTCGCTGTCTCCAGCCTGTAGAAATAAATCCCGTTTTTCACTGGCTTACCCATATTATTCTTCCCATCCCAGGTAAACTGATTCGCACCTGGATTTAGTTGAGATGGGTAGCCCGTGTAGACCAATTGCCCTTTTAGATTGTATATATTTATACAGACATCCTGCACATCGCCTGGTACCAAGCCAAAATAGATTGTGGTAGTGGTAGATACTGGATTGGGGAAATTCTGTCTGATGAAATATTTATATTCATCTTGTACATATTCCTCATCAGATATACCAACCGATATCCAGCCCACAGCGCCTGTTCGAGCAAGGTTATATCTATACATAGGCCAAAAGACAGAAGGCCCGTCATATAGCGTTTTGTAATCCACTATCCAGAGTCCCTCAGAGGTACCAAATACAACTTCATAATCACCATCACTATCAATATCCTCAATAGATGGAGGGGACTTTATAGAGCCAGTTACGCATTCCATAGGGAATTCCTGAAGCACCTCTCCATTGATATTTATCGCATAAAGGCCACCGTTATTGCTACCGAAAATGATATCCATCAGTCCATCATTATCAATATCAGCAATAGCTGGCACTGACACAATAGGTGCACCTGCATTATAAGGCCAGTTGCTGCTTAGGTGAGTTCCATCCCAATTCATAACATAAAGACGGCCGGTAGAACTACCTGCAATTATTTCAAGTTCACTGAATTCTACGTCCTCGCCACCGTCTATATCCAGGACAACTGGTGAGGTGACATCGTCAGAGAGTGTTATCTCATTTTCTACCATTCCCGCAGAAGAGATAATAAATATCTTGCCTGTAGAAGTGGGGGTAACAATTTTAGAAACATTATTCACCTCAACAATAGTTGGTGAACCGTGAATTTGATCTCCAAGTTCAGCAGTCCATTGTATCTCAGCGGAGTCAAAATCTATGCAATACACATTTCCATCCTGGCAGCCAGCTATAATCTCTTTGCTCCCATCCGTATCTATATCAGCAGTTGCCACACCTGCTCCTACATATAAAGGACTGGGAAGTGTAATTGGAAAGCCTGTCAGGGCATTGCCAGATGAATCAATTACATAAAGCTCACGACCTACCGTGGTAAAAATAATTTCATTACTACCATTTCCATTAAGGTCGTCTGCTACGGGGGTAGTAACGATATCAGCAGGAGTGCTATATGTGAATAAAGTGTCTCCAGTGTTTGTCAGCACAAAAAGCTTTCTGCTGCGGGAACCTACAATAATCTCTAGGCCTTCTGTCCCATCAATATCTGCCAGTGCTGGAGAACCCCATACATTACCTTGTGTATCAAATGGGAACCCGGGCAGCAAGTTTCCGGCGTAATCAGTACAATAAACTTCTCCATTATCGCCTGCAAAAATTATCTCAACGCTCCCATCCCCATCTATATCTGCTACTGCGGGAGCAGTTTTAATTTCCGTGAACAATTGCATAGGCCAGCCGGCTTGATATAGTGATACCTCCATAGTAAAAGGCAAGGTGGGATGATAATCACCATCATTACTTGTTACATACAGATCAAATTCAATGGAACACATCCCTATGCCTTCCTTAATCTCAACCTCAAATGGGTCTGTAAGATTTAGCTGTGACGCGCCTGGTGCTATATTGTTATATGTACCAACAGAATCAATAATTGTGACTCGGGGGTCATCTGAGCGTAATTTCGCTGTAACATTTGTTGCGATGTTAAAAATAGGCTTGTTATACAACCTCACCCTTATTTTCGCAGATTCTCCTGGATTTGCTACATTATCACCATCTCCTGAAGATTCTGCAACTAAAACCTCATCTATTACAAGATAGGGCAGTGTCCCCCCCTCTATATTCATAACCGCATTATCAACCGTATTAAAACCAGCCGGCATACCATTAGGGAGTGTATACCAGCCGTCATAATTACCCCCCCAACCAAAATTAAGATGGTAGGTAGGTGGATTGTCATCAGTATTCAGACCATCACAAATAATAGCATGGCCACCTGCTCCGCTAATACCCAAAAGAGCTGGACGCGCATTCTCCATATCCTCCTGTAACAGGGAATAAAAATTAGGATAAGATGACCAGTAGTATGTTGCTGAATCATAACCAAATTTGTATAAGAGGGCATTATCCGCATCGGATAAATATGCTCCAGAGCCATCTGGTGCATACTGCATATAAACTGAAACGCCACCGGCAAAAGAAAGAGCAGCTATTAGCTCATATGTAAGCTCCCGGTTAGTACTATAATATGCACGAATACTATCTAAGTAGGTATTTAAGTCCGGAAAAGAAAGAAATCCATATTGCTGCCAGTCATCATCTATAGTAAAATAAGGAGAGACCGAGGACACTACATAATCATCCGTATCATCAAAGTTAGCATCGCCAATATATCGATGATAATTTATCACCTGTACCATTGCAGTTGACAGGCAACCTACCGGCCAGTCGTTTGGACAGAACATGTTATACGGATACATTTGATCCCACTGCGTTTCAATCCAGCCGCCTGTTGATGTGCTACCCGGAGGAGGCCAAATACCTCTTCCCTTTCTGAAATAACTCATGTCCTGTTCAAGATATTTTTGCCATGCGAGATTATTGGAACTCTTTAGTTCAGGGTCTGTAAAAGGAATTGCCTCTAAACGAAGTTGCATATCTCTTTTTAACAGCTGATAGCAAATATTATCAGGGACATCCTGAGGGTCAAAATTGGATCTAAAGGAATATACAATCACTGGTGTAATGTCAGTATCCGTGGATATTGCTATATACCCTTGAGGATAAAGATTAAATACATATGCCAGTGTTTCCTCTTCATCTTTCAGTTCAAAGACATCCATGATATAAAACTCGGATTTGTCTTTACCAATAAGCTTTGTTTCAGCAACCCTTTCTGCTGTATCCATATCTACGGACTCAGCATAGACAAAACAGGTAAAAAGAAGTATTATTACTATAAATATCCCTATAAATTTACTCATAATCCTCTCCTAGAAATATTTTATACTAAAACTATTTTTCATACAATCTTTGTCAACTTTTTTAAATTTATAAATTGACAGTTATTTTCTATATATCGTGTAACTTGTTGGATTGATTTCGCACAAAAAGGCGATAATAATGGGGTGCATCTTTTTTCCTAATTGACCCCTTTGGAATATTAACAATTTCAAATTCCGTTATAAAGCCATAGAGCAATACCCGAATCATATCACCATGCTTAACTCTTTTTGAGGGCTTTACTTTTATCCCATTAACTTCAACAAGTCCACAGTTACAGGCTTTCTTAGCGATAGAACGGTTTTTGACTATACAAAGTCGGTCTAATAGTACATCTATACGGATTTCATCTTTGCTCATTATTTATACCTATTAAAAAACATGATGCTGTCCATATCTTCAAAATAGTTATTCTGTCTCATACCATTGAAACTGAAGTATGCCATCTGATTAATACTATGTTTCTGGCACAATGCTGTTTGGGCTACGATGTTTTCTGCAGTATAAAGTCCTTTTTCGTCCCAGGCGCGGAGAGATACCCCTATTTTATTCACCGGGACATCCTGAATATTTTCTTTAAGTATCTTCTCAATCAGAAAATCAGAGGTCGTGTATATCATCAGATAAACTGTATCCAGCTCAGGGTAGGAAAGCCAGCCCTTCCAGTCCTGCCCATACTTATCATTTGCTTTTTGTGACTCAGGAAAAGCGGTTACTACAAATGCAAGAGTTGAATCTACAGATTTAATCCTTGGCCCTGCCATTTTTACAAATTGCGATACCTGGTGCTGACGCCAAAGTGTGAAATCATTAGCAGATAATCCAGCCTCTACCTCACTTTGATACCTTTCTAATGCAAGCGGATTATACCCAAAAGTTGAATCCGGGTATCGGACATAATCAAGCACAACTCCGTCTAAATCATAATTACTCACCACATCCATAATAACATTGCAGGTATACTCCCACACTTCAGGGATTCCAGGGTCAAGGAATACCCCTTCATAGCAAGGAGGAGTCATTGGCTCCCCATTTTTGTGGCAGGTTATCCATTCGGGGTGTCTATGATAAACATGAGAGGCTGGAAGGTTATCCAAAATATTTGAAGTAACCACAAAAGTTGTAAACCAGCCATATACTTCGATATTAAAAAGGTGAGCAAGTTTCAGAAGGTAGTCAAGGGGGTCAAAATCAGGTTCTTGCTCCGATAGGAGTGGTGATCGCGGTTCAAAGTTGGGATATTCTTGATTCTTTCGATTCGGTATGTAAAGCGCATCTCCTCTATATCGAATCTCGGCAAAGATAATGTCATAATTGTATGTATACGCATGCCTTACAACCTCTACAATATCCAAAGGGGTAACGATCTCCCACGATGTTGCCCAGAATGCTTTTTTGCTAGGATAAACCCCTCTCGCACTACATAAAGATACACTCACGCTGATAAATAATAGTACCAAGCCCAATCGTTTCATTCGCACCTGTAAGTCAAAAATATTCCCATGCTAAGCATCCTATACTTCTGGCTGCTTATACTTCTCAATCTCTTGGACCTCAGATTTACACCTACCATCATGAAATATTATCTCGAGTTTATCTTTTAACTTAATCGTCTTAATTGAGCTAATTATTTTTTTATCTTTTTTTGTGATTGTATATCCTCGTTGTAAAATTTTCAATGGATTAAGAGGTTCCATCTTACCAGCAAGTTCCAAAAATTTTTCATATGTAAGCGCATATTTTTTATTTATCAGTTTTTGAAGCTTATGATGATAATCCATAAGGGTGGATTGGAGATTATCAATATAAGTTATACGAAGCAGTTGGGTAAATTTCCTGCGAAACCCTTCAACAATAAGTCTGTACTGGTTTAGTTTTTGGAGGTATTCTTTCAAACGATAATTAAGCTCATCAAGTTGTTGCATATATGTGAGGAGCATATTTTGCGGATGGTGTCTTTCCAATCTGAATGATAGCTCTCTGCATATACTTTCTTGCTCTTTGAATTTGCTCTGGATCAAAGCAGTGAGTCTCTGAGCAAAGCTATCAAGCTCTTTTTTCACGGAGAGGCGGTCTGGGACTACGAGTTCAGCTGCAGCGGATGGAGTTGGTGCACGAAGATCGGCCACCCAATCAGCAATAGTAAAGTCAATCTCATGCCCTACGCCTGAGATAACTGGAATTTCTGAGGCAAAGATTGCTTCTGCCACTTTTTCTTCATTAAATGGCCAGATGTCCTCTATAGAGCCGCCACCTCTGGCAATGATTATAACATCCACATTTTTTAAGGTATTAAATGTTTCGATGCCAGCCACAATTTCATCTGCTGCATCCTCTCCCTGTACCCTTGCCGAATATAGAAGGATATCCACTGGAAACCTACGAGTAAGAACATTTTTTATGTCTTGAATGGCAGCCCCTGTGGCAGATGTGACGATACCGATCCTGGTAGGAAATTGGGGAATCGGTTTTTTCCATTTAGCATCAAAGAGCCCCTTTGCCTCCAGTTTATCCTTCAATTTGCGAAAAGCAATTTCTAACTCCCCCACCCCAATCGGGATGGCTTTGCTAACATAGAGCTGATACTGGCCGCTCTTTTCATACACTCTTATCTGGCCAAAACAGATTACCTCCATCCCATTTTCAAGCTCAAATCTGAGATATTGATTATACTGGCGAAAAAATACACATAAAAGGGAGCTCTCCTCATCTTTAAGAGTGAAATATATATGACCAGAAGAATGCCTCTTATAATTCGATACTTGACCTTTAACCCACACTGCTGGCAGGCTACTCTCCAGAATATTTTTAATGTGTCTTGTTATCTCAGTGACTGTAAAAATATTCTCATTTTCTGGTTGCTTATTCATACTTTGAACTATGAGTTAGATGGCTCTTTATGTCAATTTTTATGTACACACGTGAGACAAGATCTACGATTTGGCATCGTTTTCTATCTTTCTTGTTAAAGAGAGTCCTGATTTTGATTCGGCAGAGCGAATAAGTTTATCCGAAATTTCTTGATGACGCTTGACTAAAGCCTGCTCGTTCAAATAATTCCTTGCATTTGCTTCTCTAATTTTCCCTTTCTCCACAATAATTTCTCCATTTACAATTACCCAATCTACAGGATTCATAGAAACGCAGAAAATAATTGCGGATACGGGATCATGCTGTGCTCCTGAATATTCCAGTCTGTCCATTGATATCATTGTTATATCAGCACATTTCCCAGGCTTAATCTCACCAATATCATTTCTTCCAAGAGCCTTAGCGCCTCCAGCAGTTGCCATCCACAGAACCTCATCAGCAGAAAGTCGATATGGCGATTCTCGTAATCGAGAAAGGAGTAATGCGTTACGCATTTCCATCAGCATATTAGAGGAATCATTGGATGCAGAGCCATCTACTCCCAAGCTAACCTTTCCTCCAGCCTCTATTAACTCTTTAATTCGAGCGATTCCTGAACTGAGTCTCATATTTGATGTAGGGCAATGAGAAACACCAACCTGGGCTTTACCTGCCTCCCTTATCTCCTGATCATTCAGGCAGATGGAATGAGCAAACCAGGCATTAGGACTTATCCAGTTTAGTGATTGCATTAGCTCAAAAGGTCGCATACCAAATTTTTCCTCACAAAAATCTACTTCATCCTGGGTCTCCGCAAGATGTGTATGCATCATTAGATTATACTCTCGTGCTAGCCTTGCTGTTTTCTTCATAAGTTCTGGCGTTATTGAAAAGGGTGAACAGGGGGCGAGTGAAATCCTTGTCATTGAACCAAATGAGTCATCATGGTATTTTTTGATCAGGCGTATAGTATCCTCAATAATCGCGGCATCAGATTGAACCACATCATCAGGAGGGAGTCCACCTTTTGATTTTCCCATAGACATTGAGCCTCGTGTCGGCTGAAAACGGATGCCCATTTCTTTTGCCGCCTGAATCTCGCTATCAAGTAATGTGAGAGCAGACTTGCGGGGGAAAAGATACAGGTGGTCAGAAGTTGTCGTACAGCCGGATTTTACCAGTTCTGCAATCGCCACCTTGGTACTTATATATATCGCCTCCTCGTCAATTTCTCGCCATATATTATAATGTGTGGTGAGCCAGTCGAATAACTCTGCCTTCTGGGTAGAATAGATATTACGCGTCAGGTTCTGAAAGAAATGGTGATGAGTGTTTATAAGCCCTGGAATAACAAGCATTCGGCTTGCCTCAATATGATAATCAGCAGACTGATAGCATTTTTCAGGACCTGCCGAGATTATCTTGTCTCCTTCGATATAAATATGTCCTCCAGAAAATGGAGCTAATATTTTTCCGCCAGAAACCTCACTATTCATCCGACAACAAAGTAGCGGATTTTCTATCAATATTGATTTTCCCATATCAAATTAGTCCTTCATTTGATTAAAACTTTTCAAGAGTGCATCGCCTTACTTTCCTGTCTTTATCCCTTTTATACCTGCTAAGATAAAGCATACCATATTTTAAAAATATTAAATACAAGGGCAAGAAATTTTTGCAGGAATGATAACCTTTTATGGCAACAAAAGGTCACGGTTTAGTAATAAAAGAAGTTGAGAAATGATTATGATACCGCAGAATTATCTTTTTTGACTAAAATGAGAATAAAATCTTGACCAACAATTCGTAACTGCTAAAAGAAAATAGCCTTGAAAAGGCTGAGTTTATTAAAATAGTCTCTTGGGCCAATAAATCCAAAAATGGGTAAATTATAATTTATAATTAACAATTCATAATTCATTGGACAGGTAAAAAAATT
>JBNGDW010000006.1:0-2958 GCA_049975325.1 Cloacimonadia bacterium
TTTATATTTTGTTTCAAGGCAACAGGGATTTCATAATCTCCAATGGCTTTGATATGCTCCTCTATTTTTACATTTTGCTTCTCTATTTCTAATCCCTGTTCTTTCAACGCGTTCACAATATCTGTTCTGCTCACAGAGCCGTATAAATGCCCATTTTCATCAGCCTGGCGTTCGAAAGTGAGCGAGGTCTTTTCAATTTGTTTTCCGATCATTTCTGCTTCTTTTAATTCCGCAGCACGCCTTTTCTCTTCTGCTTCCCTTATTTTGGAAGCAAGTTTAATGTTCTTGGGAGTGGCTTTAATGGCTAATCCGCGTGGTACTAGATAATTGCGTGCATAGCCATCAGCAACTTTGACTATATCGCCAGCATCTCCTAAGTTCTCCATTTGCTTTTTCAAAATTACTTTCATGGACTATTTCCTCCTGATGTTTGAAACTTTCTAATATTAACGAGGTTGTCTATCAAGCCGAGAAGAGCAACGGCTCCTAAAACAATTATGCTCAAAAGAGGGATTATCAGGATAATTGTGCCCAGCACCTTGTGATTTTCATAAAAATTCTTTATGAAAAAATACAGAACTGAATAGCCTTCGATTAGATAGAACGCACCACAAATTGCAAGTAGATTGAATCCAATAACCTGCTGCCTAAGAATCACCAAGATAAGTCCAGCGATAATGCCAAACCATAACACCGGGGGAAATCGCACTATATGATAATTCCATTTAGGGAAGGGGACTCTATAAGAAAAGATAAGTGCGCCTATCGCAAGTCCAATTATTATGCCAAACATCCAGATAGAGGCATTCCCGTAAAGCATTATCTTTTCCATCTTTGGCAAAATAGTTTCAAGCTGTCCTGGTGCGACAAAACTCTCCAGACTCTCCATAGACTTTGAAAGAGCGTCTTCATACATAGCTTTTATACTATCAAAGAAAAACAGGTTTTTTATAGTAATGTAGAATAATCCGGGCACGGCTCCACCTAAAATGGCAATTTCATATCTCTGTTGAGTTTCTATTCTGGGTAAAAGATAAGCAAAAAAAGTGGCAGAAAGTCCCACATAAATCCATAATTCCCAGAAATGCTGCCAGCCAATGAGCCTAATTATTCCGAAAAGAACAAGAATAACCGTAAATATTATAAGAGCCTTTAATAGAGAGCCTCTCCCTGGATTTTCATCAGTTATCTCCATGGCATAAGATTGCTCAATCAGCGATTTTCGTGCAAAAAACGGGACAGCAACGATAAGCCCAATTATGGGGAAAAGGCACGCAATAAGTGCTATTAGGAGCGACTGCCCTATGTATCCTTTATGTGGATTCATATTTTACATGATTATTCGCCTACATAGGACAAAAGTGCCATTTGACGGGCACGTTTTATCTCGCGAGCCAATTTGCGTTCATGCTTACTGCATACACCTGATATTCTGCTAGGAACGATCTTGCCACTTTCTGGCGTGATATATTTCTTGAGAAGTGAAACATTTTTGTAGTCTATCTCCAGCTCTGGATTCTTGCAGAACATACAGAATCGTTTTCTGGCTTGGTATCTAGAACGGTATATCATCTTCTTCCTCTGCTGTTTCTGTTACTTCCTCCTCTTCAGTTTCCCCTGGTATCTCTCTCTCCAAAGATTGAATTCTGTTTGCCACAATCTCAATCGTGGTTCGGGTAGTATCATTTTTGTCCCGCCACTGGCTAGAGCGTAATCTTCCTTCGACCAGTACAGGGGAGCCTTTTTTGAGATTTTCTGCCACTCGTTCTGCTAATTGTGACCAGGCAACCACTCGCAAGAAGGTTGTCTCATCTTGCCAGTTGTTATCAGCATCCTTATATCTTCTATCAGATGCTAACCCGATCGTGGCAACCGGGGTCCCATTGCTAGTATATCTCAGGTCAACATCCCTGGTTAAACGGCCTGAGACAATGACATTATTAATGTTCGGCATGTTTAGTTTCTTCGCCATTTGTACCTCCTGTTGATATATCAGAGTTATTTGATGGTGTTGCAATAGTTTTCCTCTTCAGGTATTTTTAATTTATCTCGTTTTATAATGATTGAGCGGACAATATCTTCATTCAAATTATAGAAATTCTCCATATCTGGAATCTTATCAGATGGGAGAGCAAAATAAATAACTACATAATATCCTTCACTTTTGTGGTTAATTTCATAGGCAAACTTTCGAGTTCCCCACTCGTCTACATACTTAACCTCACCGCCATTATTAGCAATAAGGCTTTTTACATTATTGATAATCTCTTGTATTTTATCCTCCATTCCTATAAGGTCAGCATGGATGATAAACATTGATTCATATGTTCTGTTATTTTTCATATTTTCCCTTTCGGTTGTTTATTTCCTCTCTAAGAGGATCACAATCCCTACCCATGGTTCGTACCATTGGCAAGGATAAGGAACTGTTCATCTTACTAAACTCATCAGCCATCTGCCGGTAGCCGGATTTCAGAAAGGCTTTAATTAGCCTTATTATGTCTGGCATTATATTACTAAGAATATCTCTTTCTTGTTTAGAGAAAGGCGAAAGCACAAACTCATCTAGCGGGAGAGAAATTTTATCTGAAGTGGAAGGACCTATCCCTATTCGCAGACGAGCAAAATCATTTCTCCCGAATACATTAATAATTGATCTTAATCCTTTATGTCCTCCGTCGCTGCCCTTTTCCCGAATGCGCAACTTTCCGAGAGGAAGATTTATATCATCAAGTACAACTAGAATATCACTCATGTCTATATCATAATCAGCAATCGCCTCCTGTAGAGCCAAACCAGACAGGTTCATATATGCCTGTGGAAAAACAAACACCCAATCATTCTGCTTCCATGATACATAGTTTTTTGTTTCGTGCCATTTGACAGCTTTGACATCCTTACAGAGTTTTGAAACGATAACAAAACCAACATTATGGCGAGTATTTTCATACTTTGGAC
>JBNGDW010000006.1:2968-11263 GCA_049975325.1 Cloacimonadia bacterium
AAACGAGTTTCACAGCAATTAACTTTCGGCTTTTTCTTTCGTCTGCCCAGCTTCTTCAGCCTCAGGGGTGACCTCTTCCTCAGCTGCAGCCTCCTCTGGTTTTTCCACTTTCTCACGGGTAGGATGAACTACTGAGGCTATAGTATCGGAATGGTTTTCAAGAAACTCAACCTTGGAAAAGTTTTGAGTAATATCACGAATACGAATGGTATCGCCAATTTCTAACTGGGAAACATCTATTTTGATTGCTCCAGGCAAATCCTTTGGCAGGCAGCGAATTTTTAACTCATGCTTGTGCAGATCAAGAATTCCACCAGCTTTAACTCCAGGAGCCTCCCCAACCACCTCTACTCCAACCTCTGTTTCTATCCTTTGGCCTGCATAAATTTCCTGAAAATCCACATGAATAATACGACGAGTCACAGGGTCTATCTGCACATCTTTCACCAGAACACGGTATTCTTTATCATTCAATTTCAAAGAGATAAAGCTTTGGTGTTTTCTTTCCTCTTTATAGGCGTTAATAAATGCCTTATAATCTAATGCTATTGGTATAGGGTTGGTTTGGCTTCCATAAATGATTCCAGGAATTTTATTTTCTCGCCGCAATAATTTTGCGGACTTCGTCCCTACATCTATTCTCATCTCTGAATTTAACTTCATAGATTAACTCCTTCTTACTCAATATTAAACAACACACTTACAGACTCTTCATTATGCACTCGCAAGATCGCCTCTGCAAGCAAGGAACCTATCGAAAGCTGTTTAATTTTAGTGCTCCGCTTTTTCTTTTCACCAAGTGGGATTGAATCTGTAACCACGCATTCCAACATCGGTGATGCTTCTATACGCTCTAAGGCATCGCCGCTTAGCACTGGATGTGTACAGGCACAATATATTCTTTTCGCTTTTTCTGCCTGCAGCTTTTCAGCCATTCTGATAACCGAGCCACCTGTATCAATAATATCATCCACGATAATTGTGGTCTTCTCACGCACATCGCCGATTAAATTAAGCAACTCTGTACTACCCTCATTCCCTACCCTGCGTTTATCGCCGATGGCTATAGTGGCTCTAAGGCCTTTTGCAAGGCGTCGGGCACGGGCAGTCGCACCAGTATCAGGAGCAACAACTACCACATCCTTCAGCTTTAGCTTATTAAAATACCCTAAAAATATCGGCAACATTGACAGATGGTCAACCGGAATGTCAAAAAAACCTTGAATTTGTTCCGCATGAAGGTCAAATGTAATAATCCTATCCGCCCCAGCAGTGGTAAGAAGATTTGCTACAAGTTTGGCTGTTATAGGTACTCTTGGCTGATCCTTTTTGTCAGACCTGGCATAGCCAAAATAAGGAATAACAGCTGTAATTCTGCCCGCTGAAGCACGATGCAAAGCATCTATCATAATGAGCAATTCCATCAAATTATCATTTACAGGCATGCAGGTTGGCTGAATAATAAAAACATCTGCGCCGCGTACATTGTCATTTATTTTAACAAAAGTATTATCATTTGAAAATTTGAATACCTCTGCCCGGCTTAATGGAATACCAGCGTGCATAGCCACCGCTTCTGCCAATTCTCGGTTGGCATTCCCTGTAAAGATGCGAATCTTCTTATATGGTCCCATTTTCTTTCTTCCGTATATTGATATAGGCTTCGAATGATGCTCTATACTTATGCACTACAATGTTTGGGCTGCATATACCCAAAAGTTTAGCCTTTTAAAATATTCCTTTGCACGCATAAGTTTGATTTCGCTATCAAAAATACCAAATATGGTGGCGCCACTTCCAGACATCAAACTTCCAAGCGCTCCCTTGTCAAGCAACGCCCGCTTTATTTCTCGCAAAAGTGGATAATGGGTCATTACACCATGTTCAAGATCATTATATAGGCACTTGCTTATCATCTCCCCATCACCACTTTGCAATGCCTGATACATATTTTTGAATTTCTCGTCATGCTCAGTATAGTTACTTATCCATGAATATGCATTCTTGCTCGAGATTCTAATCCCGGGATTAACAAGAAGTAAATATTCTAATTTTACTGGTAGAGATAGAGGTCTAACATCTTCGCCTCTGCCAGATATAACTGCTATACCACCCTCCAGAAAGAAATTTATATCACTGCCAAATCGTGCTGCAATATCGTGCATCTCTCCCCGAGAAAGAGACAAGCCCCATAATTTATTGAGAACCTTGATTGCGACAGCAGCATCACTACTTCCACCACCCAGGCCAGCAGCAATCGGTATTTTCTTCTCTACCTGAACCTCAATACCACTCTTCACTCTATAATGCTTTTGTAAAAACTGGGCAATTTGTGCTATTATGTTTGCATCATTAGAAAGATCTGGTTGAGAACAAAAAATTTTTATCGAGCCCGATGTTGTCAACCTAAATACTAAATTATCTGAGAGTGATATTTCAGTTACAAAACTTCTAATGCTGTGGTACCTATCCTCTCTTTTTCCTCGCACCTCGAGAAAAAGGTTAAGCTTTGCTCTGGCTTGTTTTACTAGCTCTTCCTGTGGCCTTTCTTCGCTTCCCTTTCTTGCCACGCTCGTGCTCATAATAATAGTAATAATAATAGTAATATTTGTACCCAGAATAGTACTTTTTAACCTCTATGCCATTGACTACAATACCTATAGGAGATACGCCTATATTTTCAAGAAGTTTCTTGGCGCGGTCTATAATGTCTCTATCTGTTATTTTTGTGCGAATCACGAGCACAAGTCCATCAACCTTTTTTGCCATGATTAGGGCATCGGTAACCGCTATGACAGGTGGGAGATCAAATATGATATAGTCATACTGCTTTTTAGCCTCTTCAATAAAAGAATCCACTCTTTCGGAGGCAAGCAATTCTGAGGGATTAGGCGGAATAGAGCCTGAGGTGACCAGGTCGAGATTGGGGATATCTGATGGCTTTACCACATCTGCTATAGAACCCACCCCATTTAATATATAAGTAGCGAGACCTCTGTCTCTCTCCACACCAAACAGATTGTGGACAATAGGTCGCCGCATATCAGTATCAACCAACAAGGTTTTTGAATCCATCTGGGCAAGGGTTATAGCCAGGTTAGCACAGGTTAAGGATTTTCCCTCCCTGGGCCCGGAACTTGTTATGAGAAATGTTCTTCTAGACTGAGGGTTGGTGTGGGCAAAAGCAGTAAGGTTTGTCCGAAATGTACGATATGCTTCTGAAGCAGGGGACTTGGGATGATAGGCTGGTACAAGACGAGATTTCATTTGGCGAAGTTGAGAGGTCAATTTACGCTGTGCATCTTCATCAGCGGTCATTTGTATCTTTGCCTCGTTCTCGGCAATTGTAATTTCAGGGATTTCGATATCGGGAATTGTGCCTATAACAGGCAGTTTAACATATCTTTCGACATCGGTTAAAGTAGTAATTTTCGTATTCAGACTATCCAATAAAAAGGCAGCCCCCACTCCAAGACCAATGCCGAGCAATATTCCAAGAAGAATATTCATCCTTACCTTTGGTGATATCGGATTCTCTGGCATATATGCCTGCTCAAGTATACGGATATTGCTTACTTTACCCTGCTCAGCAATTTTTGCTTCTTCATATCTGGAGACAAGCATCTGATACACCTGCACATTGATTGCCTTATCTCTTTCGAGGCGAGCAAGTTCCAGTTCCGCATCTGGCAATTGCGCCATCCGAACCGAATATTCTTCTACGGCCTGTCCAAGCCCGTTCTTCTTTGCAAGTGCAATCTGGTATTCTGTTTCCGCAACAATAATATCTGATAAAAGCTGCTGGCGTCTGTCTAATGGACTAAAAGTCTCCTTGGTTACCATTAAAGCCTTGTTTATCTCTTCTGCCATCTGCTGTTTCGTCCTATCAATTTCTCGTTGTAATTTCTGCAATTCCGGATGATCAGGCGTATATCCTTCTTTGGTTAGGAAAATTGCCAATCTACTCTGGTCTTGTATTAATTTTTGCCTGAGCCCTTCTGCTACAGGTGAAGAAATAGAGGCGACTTCCTGAGCAAGAGCCGCATCGACCTTTGATAGTTCTTCTTGTAGGTAGCTAAGTTTTTGCTGGGCTACTTCTAAATCTGTCTTAGCAATACCGAACTCAGCCTCAAACTCAGCCATATTCTCCACCATTTGTTTTGTTTCCTCAGATAAGGCAAAGATATTATTTTCAATCTTGTATCGTCGCAGAGCTTCTTCAGATACTGAAAGCTGTCTCGATCGCATATCAAGCTGTTCCTCAAGAAACTCTCTTATCCTGGTTAACTCAGAGCGAGCATAACGGAGGTTTTCTTCTACATAACTATCCACCAGATTATTTACCACTGCTTCACATTCTACTGGATTGGTAGATGCATAAGTGATGTTAATAATATCAGTTTCCCTCTCCCCTGTAATTTTTAGAGTTCCTCTAAGGGCTGAAACTGGATTTTCTGCTAAAAAAATTGGAAAGTTTTTACTTTCAGGATGCTTTTGAAGTTTTGTTATAGTTGCCTGGAGAACAGGTATGCTTTTCAATACTTCAATCTGATTGTTAAGCGCATTCCGCGTCATCCCTCCGATGGGAAAAAACAAATCTGTCTCTTTCTGCAGTTCAATAAGGACCTTACCCGAACTCTCATACACTCTAGGGGCTTGGGCTGTATAAAAAATCGTTGCCCCAAGTACTACACAGAACACAATGAGAATTACCCACTTATACTGGATAATTATTCTTAAATATTCCTTTAATTGAATTTTTTCTTCTTGAGAAGGAGGATATGTCTCCATAATTTGCCCCGCCTTAATATAATTTCTATTCTTGTATTGCCTGAATTGTTGCTATTATGCTTAGGACTACGGCGATATCTGCGAGAAAACCAGCCGCTCGTCGTATGGCATAATATGTCGTTCCAGATACGATTACTGTGTCACCAGGCATTAGCACAGGAATCTTGCTCATA
Organism: Cloacimonadia bacterium; assembly: GCA_049975325.1. Classification (GTDB taxonomy): domain Bacteria; phylum Cloacimonadota; class Cloacimonadia; order JGIOTU-2; family JBNGDW01; genus JBNGDW01. Next base: position 7,933 of record JBNGDW010000006.1, read on the forward strand.
TCCCCTGAGTCAAGATACTCGTCTAAGTTTATCCAGATTACATCCTGATCAGAGCCATTTATCCCTCCCCGAACAATTCGAATCTTGGACAGTTTTGCATCTTCTGTGGGACCACCGGCAAGGGAGAGCAGCGCAAGAAGATCTGTATCATCAGGCACAATATAAAGTCCAGGCTTTTGCACCCTGCCCCAAATATATGTATAAATTCTTAATTGCTCCTCTTCACCCATAGTGCCTGAATAAGTATATGCTGAAGTTGAAGGGGGAATTTGAAATGTAGTTCCCCCCTGTGCATATGCATAACCTGATAGCAAAAACATACAAATCATTATCACAAAAAATTTTTTCATATTCTACTTCCTTAATATAAATCAAGAAAATGAAAACTCAATATCTTTTGTCAACTTTGAGTATATTAATCAAATGTAATTTGCCGCTCATCTGATTCTGAACCACCATCCGGTCTGTCGGCAGTTATAGTTTTAAAAGCATCTACTCGCCATTTATATGTGCCGGGAATCAGACCTAATTCTCCTCCTGAACAAGAATATTCAAACCCCATATATTCAGGTATGTCCACAGCTGCAGCGGCAGTGTTATCAGTATTAAAGAAAACGAGGCGATATCTATAGCCTTCGGGTCCCTGCCAGGTAAAATTTATCTCTTCAGTTAGAGAAAAACTGGCATTATCTGCTGGCTCAACTATTATCGGTTTTTCAATAAGATAATATGATACTGTATCAGACGGAGTATAATTGTCAGCCTCATCATAAGGGATGATATAATAGCTCCACCATTGGTATATGACAGGTTCTTCGTATCCAGAAAATCTATCTATGTAACTTGTTGTATCTGGGTCATAATTGATTATATCTACAATTGCAGAATCTCCTAATTCATTAAATCGATGGACCTCAATCCTGTGTATATCTCCATCCATATACAGTGGCTCTCCGTTCCACTCAATTTTTATCCAATTATTAATGCTGCCAGGCTCTGCATCTATACCGTTATTATGATCAGTAAGCCACCCGATCAACTCACCTTGATTATCTCTATCTCCAGGGTCTCCAAGATGAGGGATAAGATTAACTTCGGAAGGAGGTGTTGTGTCTTTCCCTTCCGGCTCATCTTTGGCACAACTTAAGAGTAACCCCACTATTAACAATAAGATACATACTAAATATTTTGTTTTCATAAGATAACTTTATGTAAAACATAAAAAATTTATGTCAATATTTTGTTTGCCTTTCTCCCAAAAATATTGACTAAAATATTTCTTGCTACTTGGGGATATAATATATATTATAAACTAAACGAATTTCAGGAGAAGAAATGGGCTATCCTTTTCGTGAAATAGAGAAGAAATGGCAGAAGGTCTGGGAAGAGAAAAAATTATTTTATGCCAAAGAGAATGATCCACGACCTAAGTTCTATCTTCTTTCCATGTTTCCATATCCCTCTGGTTCACTTCATATGGGACATATGTCAAATTACTCAATTGCGGATGCAATTGCACGGTATAAAATTATGCAGGGCTATAAGGTTCTGCAGCCAATGGGATACGATGCCTTTGGCATGCCTGCTGAAAATTATGCGATAGAACATAATTCTCATCCAAAGATAACAACCTATAACAACATAGAAATAATGAGAAAACAGTTCAAGGCAGTTGGCTTTGGCTATGATTGGTCTCGCGAGATCATTACTTGTAAGGAATCATACTACAAATGGAATCAGTGGTTTTTTCTTAAGATGTATGAGAGAGACCTAGTTTATAGAAAATCTTCCTATGTAAACTGGTGTCCAAGCTGCCAGACTGTGCTTGCAAATGAACAAGCGGAAGGTGGCTATTGCTGGAGGTGTGACACCAAGGTTGTGCAAAAAGAAATTGAGCAATGGTTCCTCAAAATAACGGCCTATGCAGAAGAACTGGCAGACCATTCACGGCTTGGTAACTGGCCTGAACGAGTTATAACAATGCAAAAAAACTGGATTGGAAAAAGCGTAGGGACAGAAATCTACTTTGCACTCGAAGATAATAGAGAGAAAATCCCTGTGTTTACCACCAGGGCAGATACAATATTCGGATGCACCTACCTTATTTTGGCGGCTGAGCATCCCCTTATAAAAAAGTTAAAAGAGAACAATCCATATGCTGACAAGATTGAAAAGTTTGTGGAACGAACAATCAATATGGACCGAATAGAGCGAACATCAGTCGATACTGAGAAGGAGGGGGTCTTTACGGGAAGATACGCAATAAATCCTGTGAATGGAGAAAGAATTCCCATATGGATAGCAAATTATGTGGTAATGGAATATGGAAGTGGAGCGGTGATGTGCGTTCCAGCCCATGACCAACGAGACTTCGAGTTTGCCCACAAGTATAATCTGCCAATAAGAATTGTAATTCAGAACCCTGATAAGTCGCTCCGTTTGGCAGAGATGGATGAGGCTTATGTTGAAGAAGGGATTCTGGTAAATTCTGGACAGTTCAGTGGCCTCTCAAGCGAAGAAGCAATGCCAAAAATAAATCTCTGGATGAAGGAAAAAGGGATAGGGCAAAAGAAAGTAGCATATCGGCTCCGAGATTGGGGAATATCAAGGCAGCGATATTGGGGCACTCCAATCCCAATGGTCTATTGCGACAAATGCGGCATCGTACCAGTGCCGGAGGATCAGCTACCAGTATCTCTTCCTGAAAATATCCAGATTGACAAAGCGAGAAAAAATCCACTTTTGTTTGCCTCGGAATTTGTTAATGCAACCTGCCCCAGATGCGGCGGTCCCGCTCGCAGAGAAACCGATACTATGGATACTTTCTTTGACTCTTCCTGGTATTATGCCCGCTTTGCTGATCCAAATAATACAGAGGCTCCTTTTGATAAAAAAATTATTTCACATTGGCTACCTGTAGACCAGTATATAGGAGGAATTGAACATGCAGTGATGCACCTTTTATATGCCCGTTTCTTCTACAAATTTATGCGAGACATCGGTATGGTCTCTGGTGATGAGCCATTCATCAACCTACTAACTCAGGGAATGGTTACAAAAGATGGCGCCAAGATGTCCAAATCCAAAGGAAACATCGTTGATCCGCAGGAATTCATCGATAGATACGGATCTGATACGATCAGGATGTTTATGCTCTTTGCCGCCCCACCGGATAAGGATAGGGAATGGAGCCATGAAGGAGTCAAAGGTATTTACCGATTTCTTAATCGTGTCTGGACATTGATACAATCAAAAAAAGAGCTCGTTCGCAGCTGCCCTGAAGTGTATAATGAAAATGAGAAGGGGTCAAAAGAATTCAAACAGCTCCGTT
>JBNGDW010000006.1:11273-17756 GCA_049975325.1 Cloacimonadia bacterium
CCATTATACTATCAAAAAAATAACCGAAGATATTGAAGAGCGAATGCAATTTAATACAGCAGTGGCAGCAATTATGGAGCATGTTAATAACATTACAAGATGCAACATATCTTCCGCCGCATCAAGTGCAGAAAAAGCAATATACAAAGAATCAGTGGAAATCCTGCCAAAACTACTCGCACCATTTGCTCCCCATATCGCAGAAGAAATCTGGGAAATACTAGGACACAAACCTTCGGTACTTGAATCAAGTTGGCTAAAGTTCAATGAAAAATATCTGATTAAGGAAGAAGTCACCTATGTCATACAGATAAATGGAAAACTCCGAAGCAAAATAGTTGTGGATGCAGATACGCCCCAGAACGAGGTAGAGAAGCTTGCCCTGAGTAACTCCAAAATACAGAAATATGTTAAAGAGAAACCGATAAAAAGGATTATTACTATCCCCAAAAAATTAGTGAATATTGTAGTGGGATGATATAGAATCAATATTGCTTGTTTAATCCGGAGATTATAAATACAGACCAAATGTTCTCCAACTTTTGCAACAACTATATATGCAGCAAAAAAAATCCTTAGGCCAGCATTTTCTAATTGATAAAAATATTTCAGCCAAGATTGTAAGAACTGCCCACATAACTCCTTCGGATGTCGTGTGGGAAATCGGACCAGGTAAAGGAATTTTAACTGAACAATTACTGGAAAAATGTAAAAAACTCCTTGTATTTGAAATTGATTCTTGCTGGGCTGATTTCATCGCCAAAAAGTTTTCCAATCCTAAGTTGCAGATTATTAATCAAGATATACTGAAAGTAAACTTCTCACAATATTATGAAAATTCACCTGTAAAAATCGTCTCCAACATTCCATATCAGATTACTTCTCCTCTGCTACTAAAGATCGCTGACAACAATGAGCTTTTCTCGTCCATCACACTTATGGTACAGGATGAAGTTGCCGAGCGTGTGGTGGGAATACCTGGGACTAAATCCTATGGCCGACTCTCCATTAAGATACAATACTATTTTCAAGTAGAAAAGCTTTTTAGAGTTCCCCCACATCTGTTCCGCCCTAAACCTCGTATAACCTCAGCTGTAATCCGGCTACTCCCGAGACAAAATCCTCCTGAAATACCAGACGAAACATTATTGTGGAGCCTTATTGATTATACCTTTCAGCATAGACGCAAGATGTTGCGAAACAGCCTCAAAAACTTTATAGACCCCAAAACATATCAAGATGTGGTCTGCTCTTCAGATTTTGACTTTACCAGGCGGCCAGAAGAACTCTCGATAGAAGATTTTATTTTCTTGACAAAACAGATCAAAAAATAAAAATTGGTTGTACTTTCAACTTATCTGGAGGGAAAATGAGAACATTAGGAAAAGTTTTACTGTGGATCTTTGCAATTATAGGGATATTAACGGTTGTTTTCACTATCTTGCTTTCCAGTATAGTACTGAAGAAGCCGTCTGTAGCGGTTAAAGAAAATACTTTTCTAACACTTAAATTGAGTGGCTTAGCCAATGATTACAACCCATATGAGAGCATGCCGTTTATCCGAGAACCACTCTCAATAAGTGAATTGTGCAAAAAAATTGAAACCGCCCAAAATGATCCACGCATCAAGGGTATTATTATAAAGCCAACTCCCTATTACATAAGCGGCTGGGCACTTACAAAGGAGCTTAGGGATAGGCTCTTAGACTTTCACCAGGCAGGTAAAAAAATATACGCATACTGTGATTTTGTGGGAGATACTGGATACTATGTAGCATCAATCGCAGACTCTATATTTCTTAATCCATCACAATCAGGAGGAATTATCCTCACAGGTATTGCTGCTGAGATTAACTATTATAAAGGCTTATTTGATAAAATTGGCATTGAATTTATCTCAGTACACCAGGGGGAATATAAAGGAGCAGGAGAACCATTTAGCCAGAAAACTATGTCTGAACCAATGCGAGAAAACTATACTGAATTCATTGAAGATATGTATAAGGAGTATGTTCAGGCAATTGCAGAAAGCCGAGGATTGCCACTTAGTCAGATGCTTGAAATTATGGAGAACAGGCAAGATCTTTTTATAGTGGGAGAAAGTGCGTTGGAGCTGAACCTTGCAGATGTCCTTTGTTCAGAAAAAGAATTTAACAAGATGATTATAGAGCCATCTAACATCATGGATATCAAAAAATATCCTGCGCAAGTGCAGAATAAGTCCGATAAAATTGCTATATTATATGGCCAGGGAAATATCATATTATCCGGTAATGATGGATTTGGCTTGGAATCGCATGTTATTACAGACGAAAATATCCCCAATGAACTGGACAAGATAGCAAAAAGAAAAGATGTAAAAGCCCTTGTCTTCCGAGTAAATAGTGAAGGAGGTAGTGCGCTTGTCTCAGATATTGTCTGGAATGCATTAGAAGAGGTCAACAAAAAAATTCCTGTGGTTGTATCAATGGGTGATATGGCTGCTTCTGGTGGATACTATATCTCGTGCGGTGCGGACTACATCTTTGCTCAACCAAATACACTTACTGGTTCTATTGGTGTGGTGAGCTTACTTATAAACTGGGAAGAACTAAGAGAAAAAGCAGAGATAAATACATATCAGATTAAGAAGGGCAAATATGCAGGGTTCCTTTCCCCCAATTTTTCCCCCTCCCAATCGGATATCGCTACAATAGAACGGATGAGTGAAAAGATTTATGAAGAGTTTAAAGAGCGTGTAGCTCAAGGTAGGAATATGACACTTGAGCAGGTTGAGCAGGTTGCACAGGGACGTCTCTGGACAGGGAAAAGAGCAGTAGATGCAGGACTTGTGGATGAACTTGGGGGACTTGATGATGCTGTTGCAAAGGCTGCCGAACTTGCGGGTATCGAAGAGTATTCAATAATCTTGTTCCCTCAACGAAAAGGACTGTTAGATATCCTCCGCAAAGGCTTCGATTTAGATATTGGGTCGGGTATAAAAGGAAAGCTAAATGAGCAAACTTTCAAACTCTTTCCTACACAAGAGAAAATTATAGAGGCTGTCTCCCGAGAGCCAGTATGGTTAATCCCGCCATTCCAACTTGATGTAAATTACTGATGAACAATTCAGAATGCGTTTGTCTGCCAGAGAATATCGATCGCTTTTTTAACTTTGCTATGAAATATTAGCTTAGAATTGAATTTCATCTTTACCTGCTTTGCTGCTTGTTACTTCTTCCTTTCTTGCCAATTCATCTTAAAAGTAATTTTTTAACAAATTAGTTGCCGCAAATATGGTCCATTAATCATTAAAACCACATTACTTTGTAAAACTTGACATAACACTCAGTTCTTTACCCATTCATCTTACTATGAAGATCCGTTTCCGCTATCTTCTGATTGCCTGGCTAGTAATAATGCTTGTGGCAACATCGATTCCAGACTTAAAGCTTTCTACCAAGAGATTCACATGGTCAGATAAATTCATGCATGCAGGTGAATATTGCATCTGTGCATTGCTATTTCTTTTTACTCTTCAGCAAGAGAACAGATTTAACAGAAAGTGGAAACGCTTTTTTATAGTAGCACTCAGTTGTATAATACTTGGAATACTGGACGAATGGCATCAGACCCTAATCCCAGGCCGCGAGACTGACATAGCAGATTTATTAGTAGATATAACAGGCGTTGCACTTGCTGTGATAGGATTTATAGTTATTACCCGAAAGCAAGAAAAACGGGAAAGAAACATCTTTACTACAATGCAAAGACAGGAACGAGAATGAAATATCAAGCACCGAGAGGCACCTTTGATATTTTGCCTGAAGAAATTTACAGATGGCATTACCTTGAAAATATTATCAAAAAAAATGCGAATCTCTATAACTACAAAGAGATCCGCTTCCCCATCTTTGAGCAGTTAGAACTCTTCCAAAGAAGCGTGGGCGAGACATCAGATATTGTGGAAAAGGAGATGTACATATTCAAAGATAAGGCTGGCAGAAGATTTGCTCTTCGCCCGGAAGGAACGGCATGTATAGCCCGCGCATATATCGAACACAAAATGCAGGCTTCACACAGGAGTCCCCTCCGTCTCTTCTACCTGGGACCTATGTTTCGCTATTCACGACCCCAAAAAGGAAGATATCGCCAGTTCTATCAATTTGGCTTTGAATATTTAGGAGTCCCTGACCCGATAGCAGATGCTGAAATAATCGCCTTAGGATGGAAAATCTATCAAGATACAAATATTCCTAATGTTAGACTGGAGATAAACTCTATCGGTTGCCCAAAATGCAGAAAAACATATAATGAAAAACTTAGAACCTTCTTGCTAAAAAATAAATCTTTATTCTGTTCAGACTGTCAGCGTAGAATGGAAGTTAATCCCTTGCGTGTATTTGATTGTAAGAGGGAATCCTGCCAGAACCTACTGCAGGAAGCACCGACAATGTTAGAAAATCTCTGTGAAGAATGTGATGTCCATTTTCAGACTGTTCAAAACTTTCTAAGTGAAATGGAAGTCCCCTTTACAGTAAATCCGCGTATAGTTAGAGGACTTGATTATTACACAAGAACGGCTTTTGAATACAAGATTGATTATCTCGGTGCCCAAGATGCAATTGGAGGTGGAGGACGCTACGATGACCTTATTGAGCAACTTGGGGGCCCAGCCACCCCGGCAGTAGGCTTATCAGGGGGGCTTGAAAGAGTTATTCTCTCCCTGAAATACGGCAATGTCCCCATCCCTCCAGAACCCACGCTTGATGCTCTCGTTATCCCCTTTGACGACTCTCTTCTCAGCCCTGCTATCAAAATTTGTAACACCCTCCATCAAAAAAACATATCTGCAGTAATCGCTGACCCACATTCATCTCTAAAGAGTAACTTGCGCTACTGTGACGCAAATCAAGTAAAATTTGCTGTGATTATTGGAGAAGATGAAATAAGAAGCAAAAAATTTATTGTGAAAGATATTCAAGACAAAGTCCAGGAAGCAATGCCGATACCTCAAATCAGCAATTATATTACCCAAAGAATAAAAAATAAAAAGAAGCTGTAAAGGGACTATATAATTACTTTTTCGAAGATTTTGATAAATTTGCAGAAAGGCAGAGTAAATATGGTTGATTTCTTTAACAAAGATTTTAAGAGAACACATTATGCAGGAGAGCTCAGTGAAGAGAATATAGGGGAAAAGGTTGTACTTATGGGATGGGTTCATCGCAGACGCGATATGGGCAATCTCATTTTTATTGATCTACGAGATATTACAGGAATCACCCAGGTCGTGTTTAACCCCCAAAACGGCACGCAGGTTCACGCAAAGGCCCATAATCTGAGATTAGAATTTGTTATCGGTATTAAAGGCATGGTCAGAGCAAGACCCGAAGATATGATAAATCCAGAACTAAAAACAGGAAAGATAGAGGTGGCTGCTGTTGATTTAAAAATCTTTAACGATTCTGCCCCTCTTCCTGTGCAGGTGAACGGAAATATACTGGCTGATGAAGACCTGCGGCTGAAATACCGCTATCTTGATTTAAGGAGGCCTGCCCTAAAAGACATTATTCTCCTTCGCCATAAGATTGTGCTTTCAATGCGAAATTTTCTCTCAGAAAATAGATTCTATGAGATTGAAACACCAATGCTTGTCCGTAGCACCCCAGAAGGAGCCCGCGATTATCTCGTGCCAAGCCGAGAATATCCAGGTAAATTCTTTGCCTTGCCCCAATCCCCACAAATTTATAAACAAATTCTTATGATCAGTGGCTTCGACCGTTATTTTCAGATAGCTCGCTGTTTTCGCGATGAAGACCTTCGTGCAGACCGCCAGCCAGAGTTCACTCAATTAGACCTTGAAATGAGTTTTGCAACGCAAGAGGATGTTTTTGCAATAATAGAGCAACTATTCAGTAGGCTGTTTAACGAGCTTATCAGGGTGGAAATCAGTACACCATTTCCGCGTATCTCATACCAAGAAGCAATGTTACGATTTGGTACAGATAAACCGGACACAAGATTCGATCTGGAAATCATAGATTTGTCAGATATTCTGCAGGACTCAAATTTTAAAATATTTTCTTCTGCTATTCAAAAGGGTGGATGTGTACGTGCAATAAACGCAAAAGGAGCAGCAGAATTTTCACGCAAAGATATTGGCAAAATGGAAGAATATGCAATGCACCTGGGAGGCAAGGGGCTGGCACACATGAAATTTGTAGATGGGAAACTCCAATCTAATATTGAGAAATTCTTTTCAGAAGAAACAAAACAAAAAATTTGTAAAAAGATGAAGGCAGAAGAAGGGGACCTGCTGCTTTTTGTGGCAGACCGAGAAAAAATAGCGTGTAAAGTCCTGGGTGAATTACGAAATTATCTTGCCGCCAAATTAGAACTAATCGACAACACTAAGTTCAATTTTGTATGGATAACAGATTTCCCACTTTTTGAATGGGATGAAGAAAACCAACGGTGGGCAACCGCACATCATATGTTTAC
>JBNGDW010000006.1:17766-32859 GCA_049975325.1 Cloacimonadia bacterium
AGCATATACCATGGCTGGATAACCCAGAAAAATATGATAAAATTATAGGACAATTATACGACCTTGTTTGTAATGGGATAGAGCTTTCCTCTGGTAGCATCCGCTGCCACCTACTTGATGTGCAGAAAAAGATATTTAAGGTAATTGGTATTACTGAGGAAGAAATGGAGAGGCGGTTCGGATTCTTCCTTAAAGCCATGCAGTATGGTACCCCTCCTCACGGTGGGATTGCACCCGGCATTGACCGCATAGTAATGCTAATGGCTCATGCTGCTTCTATCCGTGATGTAATTGCCTTCCCCAAAACACTTAAAGCCACAGATCTTATGAGTGAGGCTCCCTCTGAAGTAGATGAGAATCAGCTCAAAGAACTGGGAATTAAGATCGAAAAACCTAAAAGTTAGTGGGCTTGCCCTTCTTCACCCTTCCTCTTGTTTCCTGATAGCTCACAGAAAAGAGCTTTTGGGTATGCAATTCTATCGCACTTACACGCATGTTATATCCTGCTCCTGTATCAATGCCAATTTTATCATCTGTTATAAACGGAGTTTTCAAAGGTGTATGTCCGAAAACCACTACTTTATCAATCCCGGTTGGGGAATAGAGAAATTCTGCCCTTATCCAGATAAGGTCTACTGGCCGTTGCTGTTCAATCGGAACACCAGGTACGATTCCCGCATGCACAAAAAGGAATCCCTCCTCAATGTGATAATATTTAAGTTGTTTGAAAAACTCCAGATGTGTTTCAGGGATAGCATTCTTTAGATCAGAGAAGGTAGCATTCTGTCCAGCGTATGATCGCACTGTATATTCACCACCATTATACAGATATGCTTCCCCATAGTGCGCATTTGGGTCGAGATTAAGAAAGGCGAGCAACATATCTTCATGATTTCCCCTTAAACATACAACATTGAAATGCCTCTTGAAATCAAGCAAAAAATTGACCACACCCTTACTATCCGGCCCCCTATCAATATAATCTCCAATAAAGATAAATTTATCCTCTGGAGTTGGTTGCACCTTATCCAAAAGCAACCTTAGCATATCAAGTTGCCCATGTATATCGCCGACAGCAATGAGTCTTTTCATAAAAATAAAATTTAGAATATAAACTCAACCCATAAATTGAGTCCTATATTAGTCTCATCGGTTCCAGACCTTCCTGCATATTTCGTATAATTGGTCTTTGTATAGTTTGCCGTCAATCCCCCTCTAATATCTTGGCTGAATTTGTAAGAAGCGCGTGCTTTTATATCAAATGCATCTGTATCGGTTGTGGGCTGCCACTTCTCTGTACTTGCCTCATAATTATATATTCCTCTTGCATTATAACTGATATCAAGGACTGTTGTCAGTTCATTTCTGATATCTATGTCCTTTATGAAAGGCAAGCTAATACCTTGTTCTTTATTAAATGTGTATGCCAGGTGTAGATCAATCGTAAATGTATTACCTTTTGTTTTACTCTTACTTCCAGTAAAATTTTCTGTATTATTTTTTGAGTAAGAACCTGATAATCTACATGTAACCTTTTGATACAAAGTAGTGGAAAAAGAAATGAGCGGACTGAAGGAAAGGGTGGTAGTACTTGTCTCAGGTTCAGTCCAAAAGCCACTCCCAGAGTGATTCACCGTTCGTTCAAATGAGCTTGAAAGAGAGGATTTTGAGAATATATCCTCGGGAAGCAACTTATCAATTCCACTGTAAGTAAGACCTAATCTTGGTAATATAAAATCAACTTTCTTTGATTTGCTGTTATTAGCATCTGTCAAATTTTGATGGTATTTCATAGATAGTGTAGCCGAGAGTGTCGGAAGTATATTAAAACCATTATTAAGAGTGATATTAAAATTGTATATATCTGAAAATGACCGTAACTCTCCATAATCCAGTTCATTAAACCCGATTTGATAAAAGAAATCAGGAAGGGAATCAGGTGAAACTTTATATCTAGTTTTGTAATTATAAGAATAGTCAAGATCGACCGTGCCCAAGAAACTGATTCCTTTCCCCAAAATATTTCCCATACGACCTAAAATATTTCTAACAGGAGCTCCTCTGGATGGCGGTACTTGGGTTGTATCAGGTATAACTGCTTCTGAAGTAGAATCCTGGAGTATACTATCTGGTGGTTCGACTGTATCCCTCAAAGTATCCGGAGGGGAAATCTGCTCAGGCTTAACGGAAGATGTATCAGGAATATCTTCATGTTCAGGTAAATCCTCTGGTGCATCAGCGATTAGTCCTCCTTCTGTAGTACCTGGTTTTAACCCATGCTCCGGTGCATCTGACAGCCTACCTTTTTCAGCCTGTTTCCCTCGTGTTGGCTCAGGCAATAAAGTACTGGCAATGTCTGCAAGCCCACTGCCCCATTTTTTGAACCTTAAGGATATTCCACTTGAAATCTTACTATCATTATCGACATTATAAGTAACCCGCATAGTATCATTGATTGTTCTTTCTTCTCGCGATTGACCGTAATTTGTTCGATAATTGGAAGAGAACCCGATAAACTTTAGAAAAGCGGGAGAATAATTTATGGTAAAACGCTGATTACGGCTCGTCTCCATTCCTATATTAAGATCGTTCCATAAGGAAGGCTTTTGCAAATCACGAGTAGTATTAAGAGAGTAGTTAGTTTTAAAATCTGAAAAGATTTCATAATCCATACTTAACGAGGGTTTGAGAGTTTCGGTCGGATTTTTTGTTTCCTTGATAAAGTCTGTTTCTGTAAGTGACCTTTTCCATGTATCGGAATATGAATAATCGTAATCTAAGCCAAGGGAGATTCTTTGCGGAAGGTAAAATAGTTTGAAATTTTTGAATATATCAAAGGAGTTATCCCGCGAAAATCGTAAATTATAATTAAATGATGTGCGATAAGAAAGGGTTGTATCCCTTCGGGTAGGACTCAAATTCTCATTATTTGTGATACTAGCCGAGAGGTCAGTATTATCGATAAGATATTTTACAAACGGATTAGATGAGGAGGTCCTTTTATCAAAAGAAATTGAGGCAATTTTTTCAACCCTCGTGGTTTTATACAATTCCTTTTCTTCATCTGAAGTAATTTCGATATCAGAATTAGGTTGAAAGCGAGGATCACTTTCTGAGTTGGAATAGTGTAGGTTAAATGGCATATCAAGTCCCCAAGCAGATGGAAGGAATTTATTTAAATGAATTGTATTGTGAATACTATACGAAACCGTATTGCTCCCAGAGCCTTGAGTATTTCCCAGCGAATAAAAATTTGCGGTTTTGGTAGTAAAGTCTATATCGAGATCTGCTATATCAGCTATACCCAATCCTAAAGATAATCGGGATGCGACTCCCGTCTCCTCATAAGGATTGGCAAATCTAATATCATCAAAATAAACTTTGCCTGTAAAAGTTGTTTCCATATCCGCCGGCCTTACCAAACCCACTCCTAATTCTTTTACATAGCTTAAAGATGGATTCCCTATAACACGGGCATTAGCAGTCGTATCCGGTGTCTCCAAATTTTTGAGTCCGGTAAGTTCAGTAAAGTCAATTTCAACTTCATACCACCTATCTTCTCGCATTGGTTCTGTCATATCATAGACAGGCACAGAGGTTCTGTATTCATAGTAGTGTAGAGTATCGGCACCTATACGGAATACGATTGTTTCATCTTCTAAGGGCTGGGATCCGAGCGCCTCTTCCTGGATATAGACCCAGAATTTTATCTTATCGTATAAAAGTGCATTAATATCTTCTATAAATCGGTTTCTTGCATAAAGATATCTGTCCATTCCTATTTCTTTGCAATTCAAATATAGTGATTGTTCAATCTCCTTTTCCTTGAGAAGCTCTTCTTCTGTTTTATCAATAGAACCTGGAGGTGGCACATAATCGGGATTATCCCGATTATTATCGGTTGCGAGAACGAAACCTTCTTCTGGGCCAAGTTCTCCAGATGGAATTGGCGTAAGCGTAGTATCCATTATAGCAGAGGTTTTCCACTTATTACCAACAACATCACAAGAGACAATATCTATCAAAAGTCCTTCATTAGAATTAGATTTGGTCCATATACGAGCAGATTTTACCAGGGAAAGTTGCGGATTCCCTTGCTGTGTATATTGCGAATCGTCGTGCAGTGGAATCCTGAGGAACTTCCAACCTTTATATTCTGAAATTAGTATATCTGGGTCTGGATTTGTCGGGTTAATTGCAAATCGGAAATATTCATTATTCGTGTCTAATCTCCCATTTCCATTCAGGTCTTCGGTGTCGAGACTATTATTTCCCTCAAAGCCATTAATTTTTGAATAATCGTCAGAATCTGCTTCATAATGGTAGTTATCGCCATTTGGATCATCAGGGTCTGCATCAGGGTTAATTTCCTCAAACAGTCCTTGCTCAAGTCTTTCGCGGAAGGTCGGCCCATCGGATGGTAGCGCTCCTCCCCATCCATCCTCATAAGCGTCTGTTACCCGATCAATACCAATATCTTCTCCTATATCAAGCTCCGTGTCCTCATAAATTATTCCATCCTCTTTATTTAAGAAACCATCCGGGTGATGAAGTGGCCAGAAATCCTCACTGATGAATCCAAAATCGATAAATAGAGAGTCGCCAATCTCTGTATTTTCAGATTTAAATCTTATCTCGAGATATTCTTTTTCTGAAAAATCAAGTGCTCCGCCAAAAGAACGCATTATACCTGCCCATTGGGAAGCTGGCTCCGCAGGTGGTAGCATTTTATATTCCAGTACTGTAATATATTCGTCTCGCTCGTCTTCAGAAATATCCGGGTACACATCTCTTGCCCTGAACTTCTCCTTTGGATTATACCATTGTAACACACCTCTTTTTGTTATGGCAGTGTCAATTTCAACTGGATAGCTTGCAAAAGTCCAATCAGTCCGACTTATCCCAAATGATATCGCTTCCTTGATTGTTTCCATATCTTCCAGATACCCTTCTTTTTTGTCAGTTGCATTTGGGGTTGGGAAATTCATTGCAACTTCGCCAGAAAGGTTGAGGGTTGACGCCTCATTCGTTTCTACAAAAGGAAGAATATTTACAGCATTTGTAATAAATGGCAACTCTGCCTCTAACTCTCCATCTATATCGCCTACCAGCAGTTTGTTCGGTTCACCGCCAACTTTTGGGCGATCCTCTCTTACAGATTCTGTCTCATACATTATTGTAGAACCAATATGGGCATTATCACTAATCTCATAATCTGCTCGTATACCAAACATATTCTTCTTATCAATAGAGAAAAAGGGTTGATATTCAAAATCTATCTTTACATCAGCATTTGGATTAACTGCTGCCTGCCCTTTTAAGGTGACCACTCCACTAATATAGTCAATATCATAATCAGTTCCCTTGTCCCGAAGCTTACCATCAACATAGACTTTTTCGCTTCCTTTGATAATGTTCGTGTAACCAAGATTGATTCTGCTGCCAGCAGATTTCATTTTTACCCCAAGATAATATTTTACATCTTCTGCTGGGGTTAGGTGGCTACGAATTTTTTTATAGATAATATCATTACCTTCGTCTGCTGGGGCACCACGATACAAAAAGTTTGCCTCACTAAATGGATTGAAGATCAAAGTATCAATATCTGATAGATAAGTGACAGGAAAGGTCAAAATACCATTTTCCAGGTCTACTGATACATCACGGGAATCCACTAAGCCATCCTTATTTGTATCCAGTCCGAGGAATTCTGCATATGTGAGGTGAAGCGTGTCGCCATCTGGTTTTACTATGGAAAGATATTCCTCTTTCTCGCCCCCTGCACTGGTGAGTTTTTTGTAGATGGTGACTTCAAAATCTTCAGCCGGTATGTTTTGTGCGCCTAAATAATATCGATTTTTAAGCTGATAATCCCAAAAAGCTCTATCCAAATTTTCATCTGTTACTTCAGTATAATCCTTTTTTATAAGCTTTACAGCAATTTTTGAATCAGGGTCCTGGGGATCGTAATTCGAATCTCCATATTGAGTCCCATCCCGGGCAGTATAAATAATACCAATCACATCAGAATCTTTTATGTACCTGCCTGTAAACATGATAATTTCGGGAGAGTTGGTATAATCTATCACATAATCTGTACCTTGTTCGAGCAATTCAAAATGATATGTATAGTCATCAGGGTCATTAATACCATAACCCGGCATATCTGTTACATTGTCTATGACTCCATCATCAAGATATACATATATTTCCGTTCCCTCAGCAGGAAGAAACCCTTCCTGTGGAATAAGCTCTCCTTCATTATCAGTTTCTCCTGTATACAAAGTATCAGGATGTGCAATGTAGAAGAATTTATTTCGAGCAAACTCCATATCAGAGTATTCGGTAAAGCTTTCAGTAGCAGAGCCCCTTGCTGTAGCAGTAGCTTTTTGCCCTTCTTGCTGGCTGATAATAGTGGTGAGCTTTAGCTTGCCAAATTCAAATTCCCCTTTTACGCCAAAAAGGTCACCTGAAGAGGCTGGTGCACTTACGAACTGGGAACCAGTAAGCCTCAAACTTGTATTTCCAGTTTCTATTAATTTTATCGGATCATCCTCTGTACCTACATACTTTATCGTAATATTATCTGAGCTAAACAGACTCGAAGAGCCCGGGGATTGCCTGATATCCACATGAATTTTCTCCCCGATGGTCCCGTGGATACGGAGGTCAAGCTCTTGTTCCATTTTTAAATTTAAGGAGGAGCCTCTACTTGAACTTTCATTATATACTCCTCCGCCCAGAGAAGTAGTGCCACCCCCAAAAGCTATACGTTGACTCCCTGATACCCTGAGCCTCCCCATACTATCGCCAAAAAATCGTTGCAAACCTTTTGGCATATTTATCTGAGGAAACTCCAAATCAGGAACAAGTCCCGCCTCTCTTTTCTCATCCCCTCTTTGCGTCTCTTTTGAAATTGCATCAGATAGGACAATATGAAAATTATGCTTCATTTTAGCATCAAAATATTCATCAGCCAGAAATACAGAAGGAGGCGCGGTAGAAGTATTATAAATTTTTTCTGTAATTATAACTCTATTTTCTTCAATATCAAACTCCTCCTCCCAGGTATACAATTCTACATCTAAAAAATAGTAAGGAGATTTACTGGGAGGAAGTGCGCGTGAATTCAGATATGATTGCACGGAGAGGCTATCTGTACCCCGAAATATAGGTAAAGGTGCTGTAGAAAACCTCCAAACACTGTTTGTCCATTTATAGGAAGAATCGGTGATTACCGGATGAAGATAACTTTTTCCTTTTGATAGACTGACATCTTTCGTTTCTTCGGCTGGTGATGAAGGCATTTGTGCCTGTGGAACTATGCTATCTGAAAGGGCGGATAGAGAATCGTCTTGATAAGATGGGGATAATAAGCCAGGTATGGAGGGTGAGATAATCTCTTGATGTACAGTGTGAGGCGGTTTTCTTGGTGGAGGAAGGAGTGAATCAGAATCAATGATTGGAATAGTTTCTGGTTTCACCGGCACAGATGGCATTAGAGTATCCTGTAAAGCATTGCTTTCAGGCAAGCGCATCACATCCTTATCGGCAGCAGGCGAGGTATCTTCAGGAGGATGAGCGAGAGAATCCGATATTTCATCCCTATCTACGGGTATAAATTCACTATTTACAGAATCGTTTCTATCCTCTGGAACATTGAAGTCCTCTTGAGGAGCAGATTGTTCCGCATTTTCTTTGTTAGGGGTAGAGAAATAATTGATGGAATCTGGATGATCTAGTAATTTGAGTGCTGATGTGTCTTGCTTTTCTGGGACTGAAATAGGCGTAGTAGGTTCCTTGGCTACAATCAATCCATGAAGGATAAAGAGCTCACATAAAGAAATTGCCCAAAATACGCGCCATAAGGCGCTATTTTTACTTTGCATGAATTTCCACTGTCTTTTCCCATCCCGTTTGAGATGTGGATATGTCTCCGGTCTTCCTAGATTGTCTCAATTAGTATATAGGCAATTCCGTGTTGTAAGCTCTTATTTTAGATATCTATATATAAAAAGAAGCCCTTCTAATGTCAAGTTTTTATTTATCAAATCTATATAATTCGTCTGAGTGCTGACAAGTTCAGCATCTCCACCCGTCCCCACGGTGAAAAAACCGCCTCCTGAATCACCGTATTGCTCTTTTATTCTTAGGATAAAACCATCAACCATAAGTGCTGCCCCAATTATGATACCTGATAACATAGCTGAGCGTGTATCATTTCCCAATAAGGTTTTTGGTGCTTGAAGTTCGATTTGTTCTAGTTGGGCTGTTTTTTTAATCAGGTTTTCAGAACCAGAAAGCACCCCAGGAGCAATCACAGTACCGGCAAATTTACCTTCATAGGTAATAAGCTGAAGCGTAGTCGCAGTACCAAAATCCACCACAATGCAATTTCTTTTCTTAGGCTTACCATATTGCTGATAAGCAGCAAAAGCGTCTGCAATTAGATCTGCTCCGACACGGTTCGGGTACTTGATATCTCCATAATTTAATCCCAAGTCAAGTTCTGCTGAAACAATAACAGGCTGAATCTTCCAATACTTGGCAGATAGATGCCGAAAAACTTTAGTAAGATAAGGGACAACTGAGGATATTGTTATTCCTTCAATATTGCATGGATCTACTTCTGTTTCACCTAAGAATGCTTTTAACAAAACAAAAAATTCATCTTCTGTCCTGTAGGCTGTTTGCAGTCTCCAGATATGCTCTATATTATCCCCAGAACTTATCCCTATGCATATCTGCGTGTTCCCTATATCACACAATAATATTCTTTTGTCCATATAGATAGCAAACCTTTATTTTTAGAAAATTATCGTCAAGGAATTTTTAAAAAACTTCTGAAAAAGTCTTATGGTTTCAGGGGTGAAAATGCTTTCTCTCTGCCAGCTGATGGACTACACGAATGTTATATCCCCCAAATGACATCCTGGGAGTCTTCCTGTCCCACCTTGCATCCAGGTCTGTGAAACCCACACTCTGAAGATCATTACCGTCAACAACATTCTCAAGCAGATATACTCTCTCTCATCTTGCACAAATCTCTTCCCTTTAACCCTTGCCGTCTCTATCTTCTCTCCACCTCTCTTAACAGTTTTCTGCAGGCCACGGTTCATATCCCTTTTTTTAAACAGGTACCAACCACCATGTACAATCTCTTTATCTCCCCCAAGACCTTACTTACCCCCTGCTTTATAAAAGCAATCGGCCCAGGCTTTGGGGTATCAGAAAATACTTGTGTCCCATCTATAGCTCGAAGCTCTCCCTTTATGAGTTCTTGCTCCTTCGCAATCCCCACAAGTTTATCACATATCTCTCGAAAACTCTCTTCCTTTAATCTCCCTCTAACTCTCACTAATGTGCTAGCATCCGGCACAGGTTCCGTTCTGCCAACTGCCGGATATGAACCACCGAAATAAAAAATCATGAACACCCACCTTTGATACCTGAACATCTGAAAGACCATAAAGATACTCGAGAAGTACCATCTTAAATGGAACAGAAGGAGAAAAACTCGGCTTTCTCCGCCAACTGGCGAATTAAAGGATTATCTTTCGCTTGTTCCAATACCATCTTATAAATCCAACCATCACCAAAAATACCAAGCTGAGGACTACAAGTGGACTTATACATCCTTCCCTCCGATTGTTTAAATTTATTGCTGCTCTCCATCCGCCAACCGGTGAACTATCCATTAAATCATGTAATCTCACTTAAGTCAAGAAAATCTTCAATCTCCTGTCAAGTCTTGACAGACCAAAATCCCAAAAATCTAATACCAAAAAAGATTGTTTTTTAGAGTTTTTTAGGACAAGACAGCTTTTTCTTTGTCTCCTTTGTGTACTGCAGCATTAAAACAAAAAGGCGGAATATTTCTACTCCGCCCTTTTATTGTAGATTAAGGATATCAGTTATCTGATCAAAAGCATCTTTCTGATTTGGGATTGGGAATTATCAGTTTCCAGTTTATAGAAATAGATTCCTGATGAAACAGGTTTGCCATTATTATCCTTTCCATCCCAGATGGCTGTATAATAACCTTTTTCTTTATGCGCATCTACAATAGTTTTTACCAGTCGGCCTTTGATATTATAGACCTCAGCGAGACTTTGCCAGATTTTGGGATAGCATAACTGATGGTTGTATTATGAGTGCAAGGATTTGGATAGTTCTGGTATAAGGCAAAGGTTTCAATTTCACCTGTAGACGGTTCTGGATGAGGAATAGCCTTATCCAATAAATTTCTGGTCATATTCTGCGAAACATACTGAAACTCTTCAAAGCATCTCGGCTTGAAACTGCATTCTATAGAAGTAGCTTTATCACCTTGTTCAGCCAACTTGAGATAGCAGTAGCCCTCATTAATCAGAGCAAGAATGGAATCCTCCACTGAAGGCGGATCTGCAATAATATCCTCAAGTCTGTCTATAGAAGTGAGATAATCTTTTTCACACATATAGGTGGATGTTATGATTTTATTTTTTATCCTCTCAAGATTGGGGTAAGTAACATCGTCGATGGTTTCCGCATACGCACGTAGTCCAGCATAGTCATTTCCGCTAAAGTTTTCCAGATACAAAAGCCATTGTAAAGCACCTATTGCGATTTTTGTTTCAGGATAGTTATCTACAACATCTCTCATTGTTAATTTTGCAGATTCATACTCTCCATTGGTTATTTGTACAACCCCTTCTTCATATAGAATTTTTTCTGGCGGTTTTTCACCATCAAAGATATACGCACTAAATGATGGGATAAATCGGGTAGTGTCTGAAATATCTATATTATTTCCGCTACAATCATTTCCTTGTGATGAAGTTGCAAGTAGATAATGATCAGCGCCGCCATTATCCTGGCTATAAACAGTATTCGGACCAAAGTAGCTTATGAGACTAGTCATATCGGGCCACTGATGTAAGCCGACAATCTCAATGCCCCCGTTATTTGCAATCGTATCTCCTGCAAGTACTGGTGTTCCAGCAGTACCATAAGAAACAAATCCGTGTGAAGAATTATTGGTAATGCTATTATTGATGCAATGGATTGGTGCATCTATAACCTGAATACCCCAGCTACCATTCGAGGTTATAGTATTTCCACTAATCTCGTTAAAGCTATCTGAAGGAAGATAGACGTAGATACCGTTATCTAAGCAGTTCTGGATGATATTATTAATAACACCAATCTCTGACTCATAACAATAAATGGGGCAGGCACTGATACTATCTATTATAGAAGATTGAACTAATAAATGAGAGCTATCCATTATTGATATTTGTCCAGAGTTTTCATAAGTAGAATTACCTATCTCCAAATCAGAATTGATTGCCGAAATATGCTGTATGTTTGAGATATTAGAATAATCGCAATAAAATTGAGAAGAGTTTGTCAACTCGAATCCATCCCAACTGTTTGAGTCAACCCCAGTTATTATAACAGGATTTTCCTCTACACCTTCCGCAATCATACTACTAGAATTATTCAATACAATTTTGTCACCCGGGATCGCATCTTCTGCCCCTAGATATGCATCATATGCTTCTTCCCATGTGTCATATTTTTGCTCAGTACTAGGGTCTACCCATATTGTATGCTCTGTTCCGTAAAGACTCGAGCCAGGTTTGAATTGAAATTTAGAGCCATTGATAATTTCTACTTGGCTTCTTCCATATAAAGTAACCGAAACACTATCGTTAATAATGACTCGTGAATTATTATCAAATGATAAGGTTACTTCTGGTCCAATTATGAGAGGAGTGGCAAAAGTATAATTCCCTGATACTGTTTGACTATGTGTTATACTTCCTCCAAATCCGTATAGGCTGAGTAAGTCATCTTGAAAACCGATTTCATACGATTGCTGTGGGAAATCCTCCACGTCTGGCCACAAAGGATAAGGACAATAATATCCAGGATAACCACCATAGTAAATAGTTGTATCGGGTGACCAGACATTCCAGTTGTTCATATAATCAAATGCTTCTCCCAGCTGCACGATTCCATCTCCATTTCCACTATATAAAGAATCATCAGGATTATAATCAGGGGGGTGGTTAATCATGGTAGGATAATCAGCAAAGGGAAAAGAACCTACCTCACATCTATTTAGCCAGGGTTGTGTTGTAACAGGATAGTTAACACGGGCTGCTGATGTCCAGTAATATAACATCTCTCCATATCTAAATATATGTACACTATCTTCTATCTCTGCTGTTATATGACATTCCAAAAATGCAACTTCATCATAATCACATGATGTATGAATTACTCTATTTTCACACTTTACATCATAATTTTGATAATCCGTTAAATCATCGATAAACCCACCTGAAAAGCAATTTTGCAATAAAAATATCATATTTGAACATTCTATATTCTCCACATATTCTGCTAAAGTGGAGTCGGCTAAGTCTTCTTCCGGAAGACAAGCAAAGGAATTTCCGTAGGAATCACCACCTCCATGTGCGTTAATAACTACTAAAAGCTGATCTTCAGGACCAAGTCTACTCTTTAAATACTGAAAAGTTGTATGGATAGTATCTACATACGCGCTATGGTCAATATCATCGGAAGGTGGAGGTCCATCCAAATCATTGAGATGATCTGTACATGTGCTGTATCCTTCGCCATAATGGATGATAATATTATCTTTCGTATATCCATATACATCTATAAGTGTGCAATATAGAGCAGAGGTACTATACCAGAAGCAAGTGTTATCCTCGCCACATATTATTACAGCATATAAATGCTCATTGGGTTCAGCCGTTTCTAATACAGGAGTGGTAGTTTCATTAATATCTACAGATTCATATCCGGTTAATCCTGAAATCAATTCAAACTCCTCATTCTTATTTTCAGGATAAATCTCCTCACTAACAATTTGATATTCACCTGTTTCGGTATGAACAAAGATATATCTACAGGGATGATACCAGAGAGCAGTAACCATATCATCTATAAAAAAGACCCAACTGGTATAAGGAGCAGTAAGACTTTTCTCATTACCTAATTGTAATATTTCTTGGGCATTAATAATATTATTTTTCACATAAACATCAATCTTACCAATATCGTCTTTTAATATCTGGTTCAGAACTAGATCTTGGGCATCGCTTTTTGTTACTTCAGCATTTGCTATTCTTATAATAACAAATACACTGATTATTATCGCAGTTAATATGATTTTTGCGATTGAAGTTTTCATCTTACCTCCTCGCCCGTCTTAGGGGGTTATTTCAGTAATATTATCTTTTTTGTTTTTACCGTTGTTGTATCCACTTTCAAATTTAAGAGGTATATCCCGGAACTGCATTGTTTATTATTTTCGTTTTTTCCATTCCAGACAACATTGTATGTACCTTCTTCCATCTTTTGTTTGATGAGTTCTCTTACTAATCTTCCTTTTATATCATAGATATTTAATTCCACGAATCCTCTTTCTTTGATGGAAAACTTTATTGTTGTCTGACTGTTACAAGGATTAGGATAAAGAGAAAGGGTGGCGTCTGAGATGTGAGGATACTGGGGGGTTATCCCCACTGGTTCTTCTACAAAATTACCTGTTCCATCATTATAAAGAATGGTTAATATTCCTGGGGATGTAAACCTTATTGTTATTATATCATTATACCCGTTTCCATCTACATCTGCACAAAAAGGGGGTCTGCAAATCCCTGAGGTATTTGTTGAGAAATATTGAGGTTCAGATAGTTGAAAATCTCCTTCATTATAAAGAACATAAACTCCAGAAGTCCCTGAACAGACAACATCGGGAAGGTTATTATTGTTTAAATCAGAGAGAGTGAAATATGGTGCATTTATTTCATATATCTCCTGATTATGCTCATAGAATGTAGTATCGCCTATGTTTTCATATATAGTTAAAGCAATTATATCGAAAATATCAGAAATCCCCACTATGTCGTTATCTCCGTCATTATCTAAATCACCTATTCCTACCTGCATTTCCGGTTCTTCATTAATGATGTAACAATCGAAACCAGTGGGATAACTATAGTAAATTCTTACTTCTAAGCCACTGACAAGGATGTCTTCTCTTTTATCACCGTTTAGATCGCCACATTCAATATCAGTAGGATAAACACCGGGTACATCATGATACTCCGGTAGGGAAAACTGTCCTGTTCCATCATTATACAAAACTCCCCAAAATTGACCAGTACCGGAAGCGATTATGATGTCTATGTCATTATCATTATCTATATTGCCGGTTGTAATATTGTCGACACCTTCATAAGTATTGAGAGAAAAGTAGGATATATCATATAGGTGAAAATCTTTTATAATAGCAATATATTCATTTTCTTCTGTGGCGTTATATCGCTTTGCGATTATTTCAGGATTTTCGTTTAGGTTCAGATTTTTAACTTGTACATCTGGCTGCCAGCCATATAAAAATATGGAATCAATTAATGTAAATTCACCATATCCATTATTTTCTAAAATAGAAACACCACCCCATCGGGTTTGTGAATTATAATTATGCCCTACCACAATATCTTTATCTCCATCCAAATCCAAATCTTCTGCATAAACGGAATAAGCAGCACGGGGAACGGTATATTCTGCAGCTCTGGTTGTACTATACGCTGATAGCAATAAAAGGAATAAACTCACACTTAAACATTTTACTCTACTCATCATGCTGCCTTTATGTAACTAATACACTAAATTTAAAACATACTCTGTCAAATTGTTATCTCATTACCCCAAAAAATTCCATAAGGAAATTTCAATTGAGATTCTATGATTTTCTATCTAATTTTGATTTTCGTAATATGTCATTTAATAATTTTTCAGAAGTCACTACTTTATGATGGTACGAAATTGATTATCCGCCAACCGGCAGACAGTTTTAACTATGAAATTTACATCTTTTGTGTTTCCAAAAGAGGGCTCAGGAAACACACTCTTCTTAACTTGTGAATGCGAGCTCCTCCTTCTGTATGAGCCGTGGTCTTCAAGATAAGGCTTTGCTTTTGTCTTAATTGTAGTTTACATTCTCTGTTTGATTAAGATAATCAGCACCTCTTTTCCCTTGTATCATTTTCTTCTTTTCTACCTCCT
>JBNGDW010000007.1:0-260 GCA_049975325.1 Cloacimonadia bacterium
GAATTGGCTTAGTTGGTGTGTCCAAAAGCGGCAAGACAACTGTGTTTAATGCAGTTACAGGAAGTAATGTGCCTGTAACCGATTATTACACGCAGTCCACAAAACCGAATATTGGTACAGTAGATGTTGTTGATAAAAGGCTTGATTATTTACAGAAGGCGTTTAATCGGCCTAAGATTGTCTATGCCACTGTAGAATATTTTGATTTTGCTGGCATAAAAAAAGATAAGAGCAAAGGAAAGAGAGAGGCTTTTTCTGAC
>JBNGDW010000007.1:270-31431 GCA_049975325.1 Cloacimonadia bacterium
GCTGCGTACAGTAAATGCTCTTGCTCTGATTATACGCAGGTTTGAGCTGCCCGGAATGCCGCCAGATCCCATGCAAGAATTAAAGATTTGTGAAGAAGAGCTTATTTTCTCTGACCTTGCAATTTGTGAAAAGCGGCTGGAAACAATTGAAAAGGATAAGAAGAGAGGAGTAAAATCTGCGGAAATAGAAAATGAAGAAAAAGTTCTTGAAAAGTGTTCCGATTGTTTGAATGAGAACAAGCCTCTTCGCACCCTTGATCTTACTGAGAGGGAATTGAAATTGATATGGGGCTATCAATTTCTTACATTAAAACACGCCTTTGTGATTATTAACACAGATGAAGAACATTATACTCATAATCAAGTGATTATCAATGAAATTGGCGAAAGATATGGTGTGGTTGAAATAGCGGGTTCGCTGGAAATGGAATTGCAGCAGCTGAATGCCCCTGAGAGGGAAAAATTTATGCAAGAATTTGGTATTACACATTCAGCAGTTGAGAAGCTCACGCAAATGTCTTACAAGGCACTCGGTCTTATTAGTTTTTTTACAATAGGGAAGAACGAAGTGCGCGCCTGGGCACTTCCTAAAGGAAGCACAGCCCTGGATGCGGCAAATGCCATTCATACTGATATAGCAAAAGGATTTGTTCGTGCAGAAAGATACACCTTTGATGATTTCAAGAAGTATGTCTCTGAAAAAAACCTCAAATCAGCAGGTAAATTTTATATCGAAGGTAAGGATTACATTGTTCAGGATGGAGATATATTGTATATCCTCCATTCATGAACTATCATGGTGATGATGGTAAGACATGGAGATTAAAGATAACAACCGCAAGGAGCCAAAATATAAGAAGAGATTTATCTCTGGCTTGATCTTGCTTGCATTAGGACTACTTTTATTTTTTTCAGTGTATTCTTACACGCTAAAAGATATAGAGGTCCTAAAAGAGGCGGATCTCGGCTTTAGAGATATTGTGACTTTGCATTTTCCCCAAGTTGATAATATGGTGGGTGTTTTCGGGGTACTCCTTTCCTATGCAACTATCTATCTTTTTAGCATGCCCTTCGGTTTTGTTTTTGCTGCCTTTCTTTTTATTGGCGGGCTTATACTTATTTTTGGATATAAATTAGCAAAAATCTCTCAAAAACTTTGGCTCACACTACTTTTGATAGTCCTCCTTACATTTTTTTATATTTCAGTTGGGGGAGAGTTTGATAAAACAGGCATATTTTTTAGTTTTGGAGTAAAGCGTATATTTTATCCAATTTTCAAGGTTGTTGGCACATCAATTATCTTTGGGCTGGGAGCACTTAGTACGATCTTTTTCGTTGTAGGACCAGAACAATTGATCTCATGGCTTAAGAAATTATTTACTGGAAAGTTATTTGTTTCGCGAGAGAAAAAGAAAAAGGGGAAAATTCTTACTAAGTCCAAGCCAACAGTCTCCTATCCTATCTCTGGAGTTTCTGAAGGAGATGCTGAGACAAAGGCTTCAGATTCGTTTACTCCAATTACTACTGCGGCTTCTAAATCCTCCTTCTCCTCGATGCAAGGTGAATATCGTCTGCCTGATTATAACAAGATATTGAAGGATTCAGCTCCCTTGACTAGGCATCAATTAGAGGGAAGGAGGCGAGAGATTGAGGAAAACAGCGCGCTTCTTTGTTCTAAGCTGGCAGAGTTTGGTATTGAAGGAGAGGTGCAAAATGTGAATGTTGGTCCGATTATCACGCAATATGAGCTTAAGCCTGCTCCAGGGATGAAGATAAGCCGATTTACTTCTCTGGCAGATGATCTCGCTCTTGCAATGAAAGCATCTAAAATTCGCGTAGTTGCACCCATCCCGGGTAAAGATGCCATAGGATTTGAAATCCCCAATAAGCATCCTGATATTATTCGTCTGAAGGATGTGATTTCATCTCCAGAAATGAGAAGTAACCCCTCACCTACTCTTATTGCATTAGGAAAGGACATTACAGGAAAGCCTTTTGTTACAGACCTGAAAGACCTTAGACACCTATTAGTAGCCGGCTTGACAGGGTCAGGAAAGAGCGTTTGCCTTAATGTTATTATAAATTCTATACTTTATAGGGCAACGCCTGAGCAGGTGCGGTTTATATTATTTGACCCGAAAAAGATTGAGTTTTCAGTTTATGAGAAGATTCCTCATCTCATAAAAGAAGTGATTACTGAGCCCAAAGATGTGCTTTATCTCCTTAACTGGGCAGTTGATGAAATGGAACGAAGATATAATATTTTTGCAAAATATAATGTTCGTAACATTGATGATTATAACAAATTTTTGGCTCGATCTTCTATGGATAAGGATTTGGGAAGGTTGCCTTACATTATAGTGATGGTGGACGAGCTTGCGGATTTGATGCAAACTCTTGCGAGGGAGATAGAAAAGCCCCTTCGTCGTCTTTCTGGAATGGCAAGAGCTGTAGGAATCTATCTCGTTTTTGCTACACAGCGTCCTTCTGTTGATGTAATCAATGGGATGATAAAGGCAAATTTTCCCTCTCGTATTTCATTTCAGGTATACTCAAAAGTAGATTCTCGCACTGTGTTAGATATGGATGGAGCAAATAGGCTATTGGGCGAGGGGGATATGCTGTTTTCTCCCTTAGGGAAAAAGCCACCTATTCGTATCCATGGTTCACTGGTCACGACTGAAGAAGTAAAAAGATTAACAGAATACCTTTCTCAATTTCCCCGACCTGAGATGAATATCTCTCTTCCCTCAGAATCTAAGGAAAAGGAATTTGAGTATGATGATGAGCTCTTCCCAGACGCAGTAAGGATTGCTGTAGACCGTCAGTTCGCATCCGTCTCTATGATGCAACGAAAATTCCATATCGGTTATGCCAGAGCAGGCAGGCTTGTCGAAATGATGGAAAGAGCCGGAATCGTAGAACAAACAGAAGGAAGCAAACCAAGAAAAGTGCTTATAGATAAAGATGATTTAGCACAGATGGGATTTTAAAATGAATTGGGTGAAAAATTGGATACCAGCAATTATATTTACTCTTATTCCATTAAGTTTTCTCCTAGCAATAGAGAAAGAGGAAGACTTACTTGGAAAATTTCTTGAAAGGCATAAACATATACAGACATTTCAAGCGGATTTCCTTCAGCGTAATATCTGGCCAGAACTTGATACTGAAAAGTATTCTGAAGGAACCCTTTATACAAAAGGAAACTGGATCAGAATGGAATATAAAAGTCCTGACCAGGAGCTTATGATTGGGAACGATGAAAGACTTCTCTTTTATTTTCCTAAAGAAAGACAGGTAATATTTCAGAACCCCAATTATTGGCAGTCTCTTCTCTCCCCTTCTCGATTTGCCAATGAGTATATAAATTACTGCATACTTGATTCTATGGAGTCTAAACAGGGCAGAGTAGTCTTTTATTTTACACCAACTGAAGAGATGAGTGACTTCACAGATATTGTGATTATGTTTTCCCAGGCAGACTCTCTTGTTTCCTATTTCGGCTATAAAGATATTTATGATAATTCAGTGCAATATAATTTTAGTAATCTCAAAATCAACCAGCAAATCCCAGATTCTCTCTTCTTTTTTGAAGTTCCCCAAGGTGTGAAGATAATAGATCAGCGGACTTATAATGACGAGCCGTAAAGGCAAATTATGGATTTCGTTAGAGACTGAGCGTATGTATATCATTATTTTGGGGAGAAAACCATGATAGCTTTAATAATGGCAGGAGGAGCTGGGACGCGCTTTTGGCCGCTCAGCACAAAGGAAAGACCTAAACAATTTTTATATATTCTCGGCAAGCGTTCTATGATTCAACAAACTGTTGATAGGATATTGCCACTTGTTGATCATAAGCATATATATGTGGTAACAAACAAAAATCAGGTAAAGCTTGTTAAGGAGCATTTGCCACAGCTTCCTGATGAAAATATAATTGCTGAACCGGTTGGCAGGAATACAGCCCCTTGTATCGGGCTTTCTGCTATGCTGTTGCAAGAGAAGTATAGTCAGGATGAGACTATGCTCGTACTTCCTGCAGACCACTATATTGGTAAACAGGATGAATTTATAAAAGCGATGAGGAGCGCATCCAAATTTGCCAAAAATCATCATATTCTTATTACATTTGGCATTAAACCCACATTCCCTGCCACAGGATATGGATATATTGAAAGCGGCTTGCCACTCCACTCCAATGAGTTTCCTATTTTTGCAGTAAAAAGGTTCAAGGAAAAGCCTGATTACAAAACTGCATCCACCTTCCTAGCAAAAGGTAACTTTTATTGGAATAGCGGTATGTTCATGTGGAGACTGGATGCAATTATCAATGCGATTAAAAGATTGATGCCATATTTATATTCAGACCTTCAGAAAATTTGTCGAGCATGGAAGAATAAAGATGAGACCCAGGTGAGAAAGATTTATGAGCAACTTCCCAAAATACCAATTGATATCGGGGTAATGGAAAAAGCAGATAATGCTGCTGTCGTTCCTTTAGATATTGCATGGAATGATATTGGAAGCTGGCAGGCAATATATGATATGATGCCAAAAGATGAAAATCGAAATGTCCTCTCAGGAAAGGTTAAGACACTTGAGGCACAAAGCAATTATGTATATTCAAGTGATGCAAAGAAGTTAATCGCCTTAATTGGAGTAGAAGGGCTTGTTGTTGTGGACACTGGCGAAGCTCTTTTGATATGCACAAAGGACCATGCTCAGGATGTTAAAAAGATTGCGGAAGGGCTAATATGATCTCTTTAATCATAAGTCAGGACTATTATGGATAAAAAAAAGAAAATGATCTTTCGAGTGCCCATATTTATTCGGACAATCACTATTCTGTTTGCTCTTTTTGCCTTTTTATGGGCAGTTATCTATCTTCTTTTGGGAATGCCGCAGGAAGAAAGCGTTTTTGCGAAGATAGTGCCTTTTATTGTATTGGTGCTCGTTCTTCATGTCCTTTATAAAAATCTTTTTACAGCAAACTCACTCCATATCACGGAATCGCATCTTATAATAAAGTTTCTCTTGCGGCCATCAATAAAAATTCCATTCAGTGCTATTAAAAAAATCGAATTCAGCAAGGGGCTTGGCAGGGCGATAAATATTACTTATTCTGCCAATGGAAACGAAAAGAGGGCAACAATTCCTCGTGGTATTCAAGCGATTCTGGAAGCACTTAATATTATTGTGGCTCAATCACCTCAGGTTAAGCTGGATGATTTTATGAGTACAGTGATTACCAGAAAGTAAAAAATAAAGGATGCAAAAGCGGTAGAAAAATTTTTGTTGTAGCCTCTCAGTTTTCATAGTTATATACACTGGATAAATTTTGATGAAGAAAGTACTTATTATAACCTACTACTGGCCTCCGGCTGGCGGACCTGGCGTTCAGAGAGTTCTAAAATTCGCCAAATATTTGCCAGAGTTCGGCTGGCAGCCAATTATTCTTACTGTGGAAAAAGGTGAATATCCAGCAAATGATGAAACGTTATCAGAGGGAATTCCAGACTGCTGCAAAGTTTATAAAACGAATTCAATTGAACCAACATTTCTTTATAAGAAATTTACAGGAATGAGGCAGGATGAGAAAATTCCTGTGGCAGTGCTTGCAGAAAGAAATCAAAATTGGAAGAAGAGAATTGCAAATTGGATACGATTAAATTTATTTATCCCGGATGCAAAAATTGGCTGGATCCCATTTGCTATAAGAGCCGGCAAAAGAATTATTGAGAGAGAAAAGCCTGATATAATCTTCTCTTCCTCTCCACCTCCAACGGTTCATTTAATAGCAATGAAATTAGCAAAATGGAGCGGAATAAAATGGGTAGCAGATTTTCGGGATCCATGGACCAGAATATATCACTACAATAGATCTAAAAAAAGTAAGTGCTCCTTATTATTGGATGAAAAATTTGAGCAGCAGGTTGTGAAATCAGCCGATAGTTTAGTTACAGTAAGCAATACTTTTGTGAATTTACTAAAACATTCTTCTGAGGATGAATTCACAATTATTCCTAATGGTTACGATGAAGCAGATTTTTGGGGGTTAAATACCCATCAAAGATTTGACAAATTCACATTGGCGTATGCAGGTAAAATGAATAATCAGCAGAATCCAAGCGGCTTATGGACTGCATTACAGCAATTAATCGCAAGCAATGACGATTTTGCTGATAACTTTCAGATGCTATTTATGGGAAATATTGAAAGTGATGTAATTGAAGAGATTAAAAAGAATAAAATCGAAGATTGTAGTAGATTTGTGGGCTATATCGAGCATAACCAAGTAATTGAAAATATCTTAAAATCCGATGTTTTGCTTTTACTTATTCCTAACACACAGGATAACGAGGGAATTGTTTCAGGTAAAATATTTGAATATTTGGCAACAGGGAATTTTATTTTAGGGATAGGACCGAAAAATGGAGAAGCTGCAAGAATCTTGGAACAGACTAAAACTGGTAGGATGTTTGATTTTAATGAATTTGATGGGATAAAAAAAGAAATCGAGAAACAGCATGAAGATTGGAAAAATGAAGTTAAACCAGAGGTTAACAAACATGAGATTGAGAAATATTCGCGTAGGAAATTAACCTACAAACTCGTTGAAATTTTTAATTCTTTAATATGAGTAAGAAATCTTTATTTATACTTAAAAAGTTTGCAACTGATTTGAAATCCCCTAAGGTAAGATATAATATTAGCAATGACTTACATTCTAATTTATTAAAATATTATTACTTTATTTTTGAAGAAGAAAGAGTCTCTACCGGGAAAGATCAAGCATTAATCAGTAAATTTGATGAAAATGGTATCCCGATAAATAAAACCTATATAGATGTAACAGAGAAAGATTATGTCTATTTTCCGATTTCTATTGGTCAAATGGGTTTAGCGGTTTTCCATACTTATTTGAGAACTAAGTCTGAAAATGACAAAAACCGATTTCTCAAATTTGTAGATTGGTTTTATCAAAATGCGGAAACAAGCGATAATTTAGGGGTAAGATGGCTGACAGATGTTCCACTTCCACAATATAAAAATCCAGGTCCCTGGCAATCTGCATTTGCGCAAAGCAGAGGCATTTCAATCCTCTTAAGAGGTTATCAATTAACCGGGAAGAAAAAATATACAGAGATGGCTGAAAAAGCACTTATACCTTTTACCAAACCCGTTTCTGAAAGGGGAGTAACTTCTTTTACAAAATGGGGACCCTTTTATGAAGAGTATACTGCAGAAGTGCCTACACTTGTATTGAACGGAATGATATTTTCTTTATGCGGAGTTTATGATTTTGTGCGAGTTTTTCCGGAAAATAAACTGGCAGGGAAAATATATGGAGATGGAATTCGTACATTAAAAAATATTCTTTCGGAGTATGATCTGGGCTATTGGTCTCGTTACAACTTATGTAAGGCAGAATGGTATCCAGAGATTGACCCTGCCACAATTGGTTATCAAAGATTGCATATAATACAATTAGAGATGCTTTATAGATTGACAAATGAATTCGTTTTTAAAAAATACGAAAATATCTTTAGAAAGCAGGATAATTTATTTAATGCGATTAAGATGTATAAGGTAAAATTTCGTGCCTTAAAAAGCATTGGAAGGCTATGATTTTATTTATACATACAGGATTTTCTACATTTGTAAAAAATGATTATGAAATACTTAAAAAATATTTTCCAGTAAGGAAATTTCATTATAAAGCTAGTAAAAAATTAAGCATAAACTTATTAAGCCAGATTGAGATTTTTATTTGGCTTTTAAAAAATATTTGGAAAGCACAATATATTTATATCTGGTTTGCAGATTATCATTCATTTTTGCCAATTCTTTTTGCAAAATTGTTTCACAAAAAATCTTTCTTAGTTTTAGGTGGTTATGATGTAACTTATATTCCTGGAATAAGATATGGTTCGTTTTCAAATCCTTTAAGAGCATTTTGTACAAAATATTCTATGAAAAATGCAACAATCTGTTTACCAGTCTCACACTATGTTGAGAATGAGGCAAAGAAAAGAGTTGTAGGTCTTAATTCAAAAGTAATTTACAACGGCATAGATATAGCACCTAATGATTATAAAAACGAAAAAGAGAATATTATTTTGACAGTTGGAAAATGCAGCAGTTTACAAAGGGTTAAGCTAAAGGGGGTTGACCTTTTTGTTGAAACCGCAAAAGCACTCCCTGATTATAAATTCATCGCAATAGGAATATCAAAAAGAGCAGAAAAATACCTGGGAGAAATTCCTGAGAATGTTCAGTTAATTGATAAACTTCCACATGAAGAATTATCTGATTTTTACAAAAAAGCAAAAGTTTATTGTCAATTTTCTTTGTTTGAATCATTTGGTTTGGCGGTTCTTGAAGCAATAAGTTTTGGTGCTATTCCAATTATATCCAATAAAGGTGCTTTACCTGAAATATTTGGTGACCGTGGTTTTATCCTAAAAGAAAGAAGTATAGATAAAGCAGTAAAACTAATTGAAAAAGCAATGAATTCACCTGAAAGTCTGGGGAAAAAGGCAAGGGAAAGGATTATGAAAAATTTCTCCCTGGAGAAGCGGGAAAATAAAATCCTCTCGATTATAAAAGAAATTAATGAATAAGATATACCTGAGAGCGTTAATATATAAGATAGGACATATGGTTGGTCATGAGTTCTTCTATAAAAGAAAAACTAAGTAGCGAATAGATTTATGCTTGAAAAAGTAAAAACCACCCTCAAGCACTCTGCCATTTACAGTCTTGGCAATATTGCGTCAAAACTAATCGGCATTGTTCTTTTACCATTATACACAAAGCATATTACTGTTGCTGAATATGGTATTCTTGGCATCCTCGAAATTACAATAATGATTCTCACTCAAGTATTGATTCTTGGGCAGTCGCAAGCATACCTTAGATTTCACGACTTGGATGAGAACATTCAGAGAAAGAAATCCCTCCTTTTCACACTTTTCAGTTTTCTCTTTCTGGTAGCAATATTCATAAATTTTGTTGGACAAAGTGTCACACCGTTTCTGGCAAGATTTTTCTTTAATCCAGAAGAGTTTGAAATATATTTCAGACTATGCTTTGTTATTATTGCCCTGCGGATTCTTAACAGTCTATTTCTTAGTGTGCTGCGCGCAAAGGAGAGATCGGGACTGTATGCAACGAGCAATATAATAAAAATTGCACTCACATTAGGATTCAATATCTATTTTGTCGCTTTTGCTGGAATTGGGGTGAGAGGAATTTTATATTCGTATCTCATTGGAGATGGCGTTTTACTTCTTTTGCTTTTACCACTCGCTATTCGAGAAATAATTCCCAAATTCGATTCTCACATTCTTAAAACAGCATTTGTATTTGGCTTCCCTCTGATTTTTACATCGCTTGCAAGTATGCTTCTTAATATGGGTGATAGATATATCCTAAAACTACTGGTAGATTATAGGGAGGTCGGACTTTATAACCTGGGATATAAAATTGCTGGCATATTAAATGTATTGTTTATTCAATCATTTTCTTTGGCATTGCTTCCTATAGCATACAAGATGTATGGTCAGAAGGGTGACAAGCGATATTATAGTAAGATGCTTACCTATTTTGTATTTGTTCTTTGCTGGGCAGGTCTTGCTCTCACCTTGTTTGGTAGAGAAATTGTGGAATTGCTTGCGTTAAATCCTGATTACTGGGCTGCTTATCAAGTTGTGCCGTATATAGTACTCGGTTATATATTTAGTGGAGCAAGATCTGTAGTAAATATTGGGTTGTATTTAAAAAGAAAAACCAGTTATATTGCATATAACACAATTGGAGCAGCGATTTTAAATATTGGATTGAATTTTCTGCTCATTCCAAAATACAAGATGATGGGTGCGGCGATTGCCACGATTATATCCTTTGTGGCTTTATATATCGCTTCTTATTTTGTAGCAAATAAATTTTATAGAGTCCCATACGAGAATCAAAAATTACTAAAGATGCTGATTCTTGCTATAGGGCTTTTTCTAGTATCAACCCTGACAGTACATTTAGACATTTTACCAAGGATTATAATAAAAGTTGCCATAATAATTTCCTTTCCATTTATTTTGTATCCTATGAAATTTTATGAACCGATTGAAATTTTGCGGATAAAACAAAGTTGGCGAAAATGGAGAAAAAAGTTAGTGAACTGGTGAATTTGTAAGTTAGTGAATTAGTTACCAGTTTACCAACTTACCAGGAGGTATAAATGGCTAAAAAGAAAAGAAGAGAGATTAAACCAGTGAAGAAAGTGAACGAGAAAAAACCGGCTAGACAATTAAAGGAATATCAAAAAAATCTTATTATTTTTGCCCTTGTATTTGTACTATTATTAATTGTGATGAGTCCGATGGCTTTTCAGGGATTGCGTCCAGGCGGAGTGGATGTTATTGCTTCAAAAGGAGCCACTCATCAAATGTTAGACTACGAAGAAAAGACCGGGGAAACAGTTTACTGGAATTCACCTGTTTTTTCCGGGATGCCTATTTATCACCGACTAGGAGAAAAAGCATTTAATTTTGATACAATCTTGAATAAGTTTCTGGACAAAATACTGTATAAATACATCTGGATTTATCTTATCGGTTTTATTGGAATGTTCTTTTTGCTGAGGTTTTTCCGATTGGGATATTTGCCTTCTGTGTTCGGTGGCTTGGCATTTATCTTAATTCCATACTATATGTCACTCTTGAGTATTGGCCATTTTGCAAAATTCAGGCCAATTATGTATATCCCACTTGTTACATTTTTCTTTGTTTCATTTCTAAATAAGAGAAATCTTTTATGGCTTATAGGCTTCATATTTGCATTTTCTGTCCAGGTTCGCACTCAACATTACCAGATAATCTTTTATCAGATTATGATACTTGTATTTATCGGGTTGTATTATCTTATAAATATGCTAAGGGCAAAGAAGACACGGGAATTCTGGATCAAATTGGGTCTCATTGCAGCAGCATCTGGGCTTATTATCATGATGGTTGCCCAACCACTCTTTGTTACAGGTGAGTATACTCCTTATTCAACTCGTGGTGGTACTGGAGAAGAAGGCTCAACCGGACTTGATTTTGATTATGCCACCAATTGGTCTCTTCATCCTGCCGAGACGCTTTCATGGCTAATGCCAAGATTCTTTGGAGGAACTTCCGGGGAGTTGTATACAGGTTCAAAAGTGCCTCAATTGCAGGGCGAGAGGATACCTGGCTATTGGGGACATATGCCGTTCAACCAGAATTATGAGTATATTGGGATAGTGCTGATATTTTTTGCCATCTTCGGACTGATTATGAATTTTAAAAGTGGGTTTATGAAGACCTTATTGGGGTTATTTGTGCTCTCACTTTTTCTCTCCTTTGGCAGACATTTCCCTCCTGTATATGAGTTCTTTTTTAATTGGATACCACAATTCAACCGCTTCCGTGTGCCCTCTATGATTTCAGTGATAATGCAGATAATACTTGTTATATGGGCAGGTTTTGGACTAAAAAGTTTGATAGAGAGTGCAAACCAAGGGCGGGGGCAAGGAAAAAGGAAAACGGAAAAGGGAGAAGGAAATAGCGTTCATCGTTCTCCATCCTCAGTCATCGCGAGAAAAATAATTATCGGTATTGCGGTATTTTTTATAATCTTAGGTCTGATACCTCTCCTCTTCGGGAGTAGCTTTTCTCGTGAAAAACCAGGG
Organism: Cloacimonadia bacterium; assembly: GCA_049975325.1. GTDB lineage: Bacteria > Cloacimonadota > Cloacimonadia > JGIOTU-2 > JBNGDW01 > JBNGDW01. Next base: position 11,990 of record JBNGDW010000007.1, read on the forward strand.
GAAGCGCTCCAATATGGGGCACAAGGAGAACAGTTTGTGGAACTGTTAAAACAAGCCCGACTCGATATAATGCAAACCGATGGGATTAGGCTCATTATTTTTACCATAATAACAGCAACACTCTGCCTTCTCTTGCTCCATAAGAAACTGTCTCCAAAGCTGTTTTCTTTTCTAGTTCTAATAGTTCTACTTGTAGACCTGGTGCCTTATTTTGAGAAGGTGCACGGTGAGCTTTATGATCCAGTCAAACTTGAGCGAGAATATTTCGCCAAAACCCAGACCGACAGAGTGCTTTTGCAGGATACCACATACTACAGGGTGTTTCCAATTACAGAAAATCCCTTTAATACAAATGATTGGTCGTATTATCACAACTCTATTGGGGGATATAACGCGGCCAAGCTGCGTATTTATCAGGATATAATTGAAAACTTTATTGATCCCCGTGTAATATTTCAATCCCAATTCAGGGAACCAAGTTGGAATGTTATAAAGATGTTAAATACAAAATATGTGATTTCACGGGCAGAACTACCTTTTGAGGAGCTCTCTCCGTATTTTTATGATAGACAGGAACAGCTTCTTACCTACAAAGTAGAGTTAGATCCCAAACCTGCTTGGTTCGTAGGTGATATAAGGGTCTTTCCAGAACAAGAGGAGCGCTTCGCCGCAATGAGAGAGCCGTCATTTGATCCTTTTCAAATCGCCTTACTGGAAAAGGAAGTGGATTTTACTCCACAATATCCTGATTCTTCTTATGTAAAAGTAAGTGAAGCATCATTTAATAGAATGCGATATAAAATCTATACGGATAAGCCATCCCTGTTTGTAATCTCCGAAATATTTTATTCGCCAAATGGCGGATGGAAGAGCTTTATTGATGGCGAAGAAAGAGAAATCTACAAAACTAACCATGTCTTACGCTCAGTTTATATTGATTCTCCCGGAGAACATGAAGTTCTGTTTGAATTTGTGCCAGAGACATTCATAAAATATTACCACATCTCTGTTGCTGGGCATATTATTGCATATATACTTTTAGTTCTTGGTGCTGTTTTTACAATAAAGAGGAGAATGGAAAAAGGGGAAACGGAAGAAGAGAATTGAGAACTTTGGCGGGAAGGGATGAGGAATCGAACAATTCAAAATGCAAAATTCAAAATTATTTTCCGTAATAGTTCCGGTATACAATCGGGCAAACGAGATTGATGAATTTCTTTCATCATTTGTTAAACAAAGCAGCAAAAACTTTGAAGTTATAGTAGTGGATGATGGCTCTACTGATAATTTGAAAAAAGTTGTCGAGAAATATAAACCTCAGCTTGATATTCGCTATTTTTACCAAAAAAACCGGGGTCCAGGAGTTGCCAGAAATATGGGTATGGAGAAAGCAAATGGGAAGTGGTTTGTTTTCATTGATTCTGACTGCACGGTTCCCCCGGATTACATTGTAAATCTGGAAAGTCATCTTAAAGAGGGAGACTTTGACGCTTTCGGTGGGCCTGATACATATAGGGAAGACTTTTCACCATTCTTAAAAGCAGTGGATTACTCGATGACATCATTTATTGGTACTGGTGGTACTAGAGGCGCAAGTAGGAGTGTGGCAAAGTACTACCCTCGAAGTTTTAATATGGGCATAAAAAGGGAGGTATATGAGAAGATCGGAGGGATGAAAAATCTTCGACATGGTCAAGATATGGACTATTCCAATAGGATTTACAGGGCGGGTTTTAAAGTAAAATTTTTACCAGATGTATATGTTTATCATAAACGGAGAACAAATCTAAAGAAGTTTTTTAAGCAGATTTTCAACTGGGGAGTAACACGCATAAGTCTGGGGAGGATTGATTCTAAGATGCTTAAGCCAATCCATTTTCTCCCAGCCTGTGCAATTTCTATTTACTTCATTTCGCTTATTCTTGCCTTCTTCTTTCCGATCTTTCTGTATTTCTTTATAGTATTAAGTGCAGTATTTGTATTGATTCTTCTTTTTGCTTTTTTCCAATCTGCAATTAAAAACAAGTCTATTGAGGTTGGAGTACTTTCAATGGTTACACTTCTTACGCAGGTAATTGCTTATGGTTTAGGTTTAATAACTGGAAGTGTTAAATCTCTATTCGTTAAAAAAGGCCAGTGGATCACTGGATTTACAAAGAAATATTATAAATGAGACTAGTCTCTAATTAATTGTGAGAAATATAGTTAATTATAATAAAAAGCTATAGAAAAATATAACTTATGAAGATTTTTATTATGATTTGGGTTACGGAAATCAATCCAAATCTATTATTCTATCTGCAAAATTATTAATAAGGAATCTATCATGAGTGGCAAAGATTACAGTTCCGGTAAAATTTTTAAGAGCGTCTTCCAGAGCTTCTCTTGCTTCAATTTCCAAATGATTTGTGGGCTCGTCGAGAACTAAAACATTAGACTCAGACACGATAAGTTTGGCAAGAGCAACTTTACTGCGCTCCCCGATGCTTAATGCCTTAATCTGTTTATCGATAAGCTCCGCAGGGATATTTAGACATCCAAGCACAGTCCTTGCAAAGGTTTGTTTCGTGTTATCACCCTGAATAACTTCTTCCAGCACTGTATTACTAAAATTTAAATTTTCGAAATCCTGAGAATAAAATCCAATTTTTGTTTGCGGTGACCACTTTATTTCGCCCTCAAATTCTCTAAGTTTACCAGTAATAATTTTTAGCAATGTTGTTTTTCCACTTCCATTTCTGCCTATTATTGCTAGTCGTTCTCCGACTCTCACATCTATATCTATATTAGAAAGGACACTTTCACCAGAGAATTTCTTGGAGACATTTTTGCATCTAAGGACGTAATTACTTCTTATATCTGAATTCCCAAAATGAATTTTTCGCTTCTTTTCTATAAAAGGTTTCTCCATTTCGGCTTGCTTAAGACAGCGCTCAATTCTTCTCTCTAAGTTCCTCGCCTGAACCATTGCATTCTTACTAAGGTTCCTGACATTTTCATATATTGGAGCATATCCTTCCGGTCCAGTTTGAGGTTGATGCGATAATGCCCAACTTTTTCTCTTCACAGCCGCTTCTTTAAGCTTCTTTATTTTCCTTGTCTGTTCCTTATATTTATGAATCTTAAGGTTAAGCTCGCGCTCTTTCTCCATTTTATAGAAAGAATAATTTCCATAATATTCTGAAATACCAGTAGGTCTTAACTCAAGAATCTTGTTCGCACAGGTATCGAGGATATATCGGTCATGGCTGACAATGATATAAGGGATTTGCAGTCCCTTTAAAAACTCCTCAAGTCATTGAAGTGCTTTGATATCTAGATGATTAGTAGGCTCATCTAGAAATAAAATATTGGGATTTGATAATAGGATTCTACATAAAGCCAAACGAGTTCGTTCTCCGCCACTTAATGTTTCCACCTGCCGCTCCAGCATCTTATCATTAAATCTGAACTGAGTGATGACTTTTTCGAGTTTTATTTGAAAATCGTAACCTCTTTGAGCTTCAAATTCAGTAAAGATCTCACTTATTTCATTTGGTGGATAGCGATCGATATTATCAATTTTTTGCTTGAGTTTACCCAAAGATGGATAAGTATTCCACAAAAATTTACTTCCCGAAATCTCGTCTGGAAGCGTTAACTCTTGAGGCAAATACCCGATAGCGAGTTCAGGCATATGATATACTGAGCCGCCGATCGGTTTTATCACTTTCATCAGTATGTTCAACAAAGTAGATTTTCCACTTCCATTTTTACCAATAAGTCCAATCCGATCCTGCTCATATACAGCTAAGGAGACTTTTTCAAAAAGCATATCAGATTGTGAATCAAAACGAAACGATATATTATCAGCTCTAATCAATTGCATTGAATCTCCAATGTTTAGATAGTTAACAGCTCTGAGTCATATTCTATGATATTGATTGATAATCATCAATCTAAGATGTTTTTTTTCTTTGTTCTGGTTATCTTGCCTCATGTATGACTAGGATTCTATCTGCACCTAGTAGAAGGTGTTATGAGACCTGCTCTGTTTTTGAGTAACTTTTGAATCGCATCCTGGATTTTTTGCTCAGTTTCATATCAACAGTAGAATCTGTCATGTTCAATTTTTTATAGTGGAGAGCATTTCAACTCCAAACTTTTTGCCAAAACAAAAACTATCAGCATAATTTATAGCTGGTATGTAATGATTGCAAAAGGAGCTTATGGTACGCCCACCCTGATTCGAACAGGGAACCTTCTGATCCGTAGTCAGATGCTCTATCCAATTGAGCTATGGGCGCATATAAAACATGGTGCAGAAGAGGGGACTCGAACCCCTATCCGCCATTTAGCGGACAAGATCCTTAGTCTTGCGCGTCTGCCAGTTCCGCCACTTCTGCACTTAATAAGTTTGTCTTAACTATTATTTACTCTTGGGTAGGCTGCTCTGAAGATTCTGGTTGCAATGGCTGTTCAGGAAGAATTTCAAATCCTTCAGGTATAGTAGCAGGTGGTTCTTCCCCGGAATCCTGTAGTTGGAGATGAAGCTCTTCACCAACACCCTCTCCGCTGCGCACTATCTCCTGAACAGGGTTGCTGAGTGCTAGAAACACAGAAACAACCATAAATGCAATACCTAAGTAGCGAGTTACTTTCCGCAAAAATTGAGATGCACCCTGACTGCCAAAAATAGTCTCTGTAACTCCACCAAATGAACCACCAAGCCCTGCACCTCGACTTGATTGCATAAGAACAGCAATCACTAATGCTACGCAAATTATTATATGGATTACCAATAAAAATGTATACATATAAATATTTTACCTACTATTTTTTATATGTCAACATAATTTGCTCGTCGGTCTTTTTGTCAATAAATCTGTATATCTGCAAGATTATAAAGGAATATATCATTATCGAAAATTTTCCAGACAGGCTTTTTATTATTTTTTCAAGAAATTATACTTAAAACCAAGCTTTTCGTAAACTTCTTTCATTGTTTGCTGGGTGATTTTTCTACTTTTTTTTATGCCATCATGCAGTACACCGCTTATCATCTCAGGATTTGCCTTTAACATATGCTGTTTTTCTCTTATAGGTGCCAACTCATTGGATATATTATCTGAAAGGATTTTTTTACAGTCCAGACAGCCTATCTTTGCTGTACGGCAGCCTTCTGCAACTTCTTGCTGCTGAGCATTCGTGGAAAAATGTTTATGTAGGGAGAAAATATTACATACATCAGGATTGCCAGGGTCTGTCCGCCGAATTCTTTGGGGGTCAGTTACTGCAGTGGAGAGCTTTTCCCATATTTGTTCTGGTGTTTCATCAAGATAGATGCAATTTCCCAATGATTTACTCATTTTATCTTGTCCATCAAGCCCTTTTATCAAGGCGCCCTTACTAATAATTTCTTTTGGTTCAGGGAAGGTTTCACCGAAAGTATTATTGAATCGGCGCACAATCTCTCTTGTTAACTCCAGATGTGGAAGCTGGTCCTCACCCACTGGTACAGCCTCTGCTTTATAAATAATAATATCAGCTGCCATCAATACCGGATAATCCAGAAGCCCCATATTTAAGTAGCCGCTAAATTGTTTGGCTTTATCCTTAAAGGTAGGAACTCGCTGCAGCCATGAGATAGGCGTTATTGTATTCAAAATCCATGTAAGTTCTGTATGTTCTTTTACTTGGGATTGCAACATCAAGATACTTTTTTGGGGATCAAGTCCGGCAGCAAGATATGTAGCTGCACAGTCTATTACGCGTTCTTCCATTTCCATAGGCTCATAGGGAACCGTGATCGCATGATAATCAACTATTCCCCAGATACATTCATATTTATCCTGCAAGGGAATCCAGTTTTTAATTGCGCCAAGATAATTCCCAATATGCAATCGGCCGCTCGGCTGTATGCCACTAAATATTCTTTTCATCTTATGCTCTTTTCTTTCTCTGATAAGTATTTTTTGCCTTTACTCGTGGTTAATCTTCCAATCAAGTCGTATTCCAGACTGTCAATGATTTCTACCTCGTGCAGTTGCCCTTCATCCACATTTTCAGCCTCAAGGTATACTACACCATCCACCTCAGGTGCATCGAACTCAGTTCTACATTCAAAAGTTTTTACTCCAATTTTTCTGTCAACAATAACGGTTATTTTTTTACCAATAAATTTTGAGAGGAATGTGTGGGAAATGTCCTGCTGGATGCCCATCAGTCTATTGTAGTGAGCCTTCTTTTCTTTTTCTGGAACTTGTGGATAAAAAGATGCCGCTGGTGTGCCCTCTTCTTGTGAGTATAAGAAGCAGCCTAGTTTTTGGAATTTTTGAGATTGAATAAAATTAAGCAATTCTTCAAACTGACTTTTTGTTTCTCCAGGGAAACCCACAATTATGGATGTTCGAATTGACGCATCAGGTAGCATCTTCCGTACTAAATCTAACTTCTGTAAAATTTCTTTACGAGAGATCTTGCGATTCATCCTCCGCAGAATCTCGTCGTTGATATGCTGAATAGGGATATCCAGGTAATGGCAGATTTTATCACTTTCTGCAATCTGGGAAAGCAAAGCTTCTGAAATATGCTGTGGGTTCAAATATAGCAACCTGATCCAGTGCAAAGAAGATATTTTATCTAATTCAGCGAGTAACTTTTGTAAGCAACTTCTTCCGTAAAGATCCTGGCCATAATTTCCAATGTCTTGGGCGATTAAAATTAGCTCTTTTACACCTTGCCTTGCTAATGTTTTTGCTTCTTGCACCAGTTCAGGAATCGGCCGACTTCGCAACCCGCCTCTGATTCGCGGGATAAGACAGTAGCTACAATGATTATTACACCCATCACTTATACGAAGATAAGCGTAGTGGGGAGGAGTAAGTAGCATCCTGTCGATAGCAGGTGAAATTTTATTCATTTTGGTACCTGACTGAGCTGAAAGTACTCGGGAAAGATTTGAGATTGAATGAAGATTGAAAAAGTGATCCACTTCTGGTAAGTTTTGCCGCAGCTCCTCTTCATATAGTTCAACTAAACAACCTGTAACAATGAGCAATTTACATCTCCCAGATTTTTTGTATTCTGCAAGATTCAGAATCGTATCTATTGATTCTTCCTTTGCTTGTAGGATAAAACCACAAGTATTCACAGTGATAATATCAGCAGAATCTGGGGACTCTGCTTTTTTATAGCCCTGGCTTTTGAAAAGATATGCAATCTTTTCACTATCAACAAGGTTTTTCGGACAGCCAAGGGTCTCTAGATAGAATGTTTGAGCATCATTTAATGATTTTAAACTCCTCATATTATATCTTCATTTACAGGACTTTTCTTTTATTATAAAATCATTTATAAATTTTATCTGTCAATCTTAATTTTGCCTATTTGAAAATCTTACAGAACAAGTTTGATTTGCAGTTAATAAACTTGACTGTCAATGATACTTTTTATCTGGTAAGACTATAAAAATTTCTGATAACTTTGCTCAAAATAATTATTACAACGGTGAGGAGTTATGAAGACCTACAGAAAAGAACTCTGGTTTCACATACCCACAAGACTTCAATTTATTAATATTACTCCAGAGGTGGAACAGGCATTACGGGAAAGCGGGATACAAGAAGGCTTATGCCTTGTTAATGCGATGCATATCACAGCGAGTGTATTTATTAATGATGATGAATCTGGTTTGCATAATGATTTTGAGAGTTGGCTGGAACAACTGGCACCAGAAAAGCCTTATTCACAATACCAACACAATAAATTTGAAGACAATGCAGATGCACACCTAAAAAGAACGATTATGGGCAGAGAAGTCGTCGTCGCAGTCACTAACGGCAAACTGGATTTTGGCCCCTGGGAACAGATTTTTTATGGAGAATTTGACGGCAGACGACGCAAACGGGTGCTGATTAAAATCATTGGTGAATAAATTCGCACCCAGTTGGACAATTATGTATGAGCGAAGGATGAAAATCTTTTACTTGACAATTAATTATTTAATTTTTTCGGTTTAGAAAATGAGAGGAGTGAGCTTATGAAATGTATAATTTGGAAGATAGCTTTTATTACATTTGCGTGTGTAGTCTTATATGCTGGAATAATCTCTGCGGAATCGCGCGGTAACCTTTCCTCCAATCTTTTTATGGGTGAGAGAAGTATTTCCGTTATCGGAGAGGGGAAGGTGACGGTATCTCCAGATGCTGTTGAAATACATATCGGTGTGGAGGTATTCGATCCCGATGTACAGAATGCAAATAAAAAAGTCACTACTTTAATGGACAGTCTGCTTTCGGTGCTCCACGATATAGGGATCGAGGAGCAGAATATTCAAACATCTAATTTTGGTATTTGGTTCGATCCAGGTTATAGAAGACTTCCAGATGATACAGAAATTTCCACGGCTGGGCAGTATAGAGTTTCAAATGAAGTAAAAATTACTGTCACTGATATAGAGAATGTTAGTTCTGTAATCGATCGTGCGGTTCAAGTTGGTGCAAATAGGATATGGGGTATGAATTTCATTCGCAAGGATTTATCCCATGTTTATGAAGAAGCCAGTGCAGAGGCAATGCAAGACGCGGAAACAAGAGCAACCCAGTTAGCAGAGCTTGGCGGTGTTCAGTTGGGAGAAATATTATCCATAAGTGAGAATACGAATATTTACAGTTCCTCATATCCATATGGCGGCACTGGAGGAAGTTTACCTCCAGGTGAATTAGAATATACATTGCAGATTCGAGTAACATATAAAATAGAATAATTTTTAAGTGGAACTTTGGGTGAGTACTACAAATGTACGCATTAGGAATAGGTCTGTTGTTGTTGATTGCTTATTATATATATGAATATTGTCAGCATAGCCAAAATCGCCGGAAGATTCCTCTTGTGATTCATGTGAATGGCACCCGTGGGAAGTCTAGTGTAACAAGGTTGATTGCTGCTGGCTTGAGAGCTGGCGGAAAGAAAACAATGGCAAAAACAACTGGTTCTGCGCCTCGTATAATTCTTGAGGATGGTACCGAGGTTCCTGTAATTCGAAATTTTGGTCCTAATATTAAAGAACAAATCAAGGTATTCAAATATGCTTCTTTGCACGGGATCGATGCTTTAGTGCTTGAATGTATGGCAATCACTCCAGAATATCAATGGACAACAGAGCAGGGAATGATTCGCTCTGATATAGGTGTAATTACCAATATAAGATTAGACCACGATGATGTAATGGGACCTGGAATAAGAAATGTTGCCTATTCTATCTGTAATACCATTCCATACCACGCGAAGGCTTTTACCTGTGAAGAAAAATTATTTCCTCTAATTCAAAATATAGCAGCAAAGAGGTCATCTCAGGTACAACTCACTGCCAGTAATACTATTTCTGAAGATTATATACGAGGATTTTCTTATCTCGAGCATAAGGAAAATATTGCCCTGGCATTAGCTGTGTGTGAGGAATGCGGAGTAGAAAAAGATATCGCATTGAAGGGCATGAAATCTGTGCATCCTGATATTGGAGCAACAAAAATTTTTCTGGTAAGTCAGGAGAACAAACACATTTATTTTGCGAATTGCTTTGCGGCAAATGACCCCGAATCAACACAACTTGTTATTCAATATGTTAGAGATATGATAGAAGCAGTAGATTTTATAGGGATGGTACTAAACACACGTACAGACCGTATGTTCAGGTCACGTGAACTCATAACTATGCTTCCAAAATTTGATTATGACAAACTTTATCTTGTCGGCGAGCAGATTTCCTTTATAAAATCCTATGCAAAAAGACAGGGGATTAATCCTGAGAAGATATGCAATCTTGGATGGGTTACTGGTGAAGAGTTTTTGACAACTATTACGAAATGTAAAGAAAAGAAAATATTATTGATTGGTATAGGAAATATCGGTGGTAACGGAGGGATTATACTGAGATATTTTGAAGAGAAAGGCAAAGAGTATGTTTGAGGTAGCAATTGGTCTGGGTGTACTTATCAGCCTATTTTTTTTAGAAACTTTTGGAGTTGCAGCTGGCGGTATTATTGTCGCAGGCTACATCGCAATGTATTTACATCAACCGTTAACCATCCTTGTAACAATTGCAATTAGTTTGGTTGTGTACGGTTTGGTCAAGCTACTTAACCATTTTATGTTTCTTTATGGAAGAAGGCGCATGGTTGTCTCTGTATTGTTAGGTTTTATTCTTGGATGGATTGTGCGTAACTACGGCATGTTTGTTACAATTCCTACCAGTTATCCGGTTGAGATTATTGGATATATTATACCCGGTTTGATTGCGAATTCACTTGCTCGGCAAGGGATAATACCTACGCTTACAGTTATGATAATAGCGGCAGTGGTAGTCCGTCTTCTTTTGGTTCTTATATTTGGGGGGGGCAGTTAATAGCTTAAGTAAGGCAATGTAAAGATATGTTTATTCCAAATACTAAATCCAAATGGAGCTTATTGATTCTATTGATTCTTGCAACTGGGCTTTTTAGTTGGTCAGAAGGAAACAGGGTTTTTATAAGGCAAAAATATTATGAGGAGAAGCTTGCTGCAGCTCGGCTTATGCAACAGGCTGAACAGATTATTAAGGAATATCGTCTCGGTCAGGGTATATACATCGACGAATTAAATGATCCCAATAGAACAGCCCTTATTGGAGAAAGATATACACTTATAACTACAGATCGAGGTAGTCTCAATAGTAAGCTTACAACACTTAACCCGAATTTTGCAGCGATCATGGTAGATCTTTTTAAGAAAGCAGGCGTGAAAAAAGGAGATGTTGTGGCAGTAAACTGGACAGGGTCAATGCCCGCTCTTAACATCGCGGTAATGAGTGCTGCAAAAGTGCTTGGTATAGAGCTTGTGATAATCAGCTCCGTAGGTGCTTCTATGTTTGGTGCCACAGACCCTGATTTTACATGGCTTGATATGGAGACTTTACTATATGAAAAAGGTGTATTTTCGTACAAAAGTATGGCTGCATCTATTGGTGGCGGGAGCGATATAGGACGAGGATTAAGTAAGACAGGACGAGACCTTATCATTGAAGCAATCAAAAGGAATAATGTTGAATTAGTAAATGAAGGAAGTCTTGAGAAGAATATCCAAAGGAAAATGGAACTCTTTAAGCAAAATAGTAAAGGAGAGATAAAGGTATATCTAAATATTGGAGGTGGACTCTCCAGTCTTGGGAGTTCTTTTAATGCTAATCTTTTAAAGCCGGGCTTGAATCGAATTGTCTCAACTAAAAATATTCCTATGAAAGGCACACTTTTCCTTTTCGCTGAAGAGGGTATACCAATAATCCATCTTCTTTACATTCAGTCTATTGCAGAAATGTATAATATCCCAATTGCACCCGTACCATTGCCAGAACCGGGAACAGGTTCACTTTTCATAGAAGAACAATATAATTTGATAGTTACTGCAATCTCTTTTGTTATACTAATCATAGCAATAGCCATCGTGATTTTCTTTGATAAATCGCAAGAAAGATTGAAAGAGCGAGAAATCATATCTCATTCAAGGGTAGATAATGATGATTAAAAGATTTTTTATATTACTATTTTTTGTATTTTTGTTTACTTCCTTTCTTTATTCGGTCTCCCCGGAAGCTAATATTGAATATCTTTCAAAACCGTATAAGTTTCCCATTTTCAATATAGATGCAGAAAAGATTATCAATTACTATTCATTGAAGCCTGATGAGGAGCTAAGAGCCCGTGCCATAGGTGTGGATTCATTATATATTTATACTCGTTTGATTATAAAAGATACCGCTCAGTTAAGCTATAGATATAGCTTACAAATCGATAGCGAACCTCCTATTTTCGTGGAGAAATCTGCTCGGAGAAGCAGTGTTTCCCGAGGGATTGCAGGTGAAGAGATATCTACTTATAACAAATTTACCTCTGAGATGGATAGTGTTTCGCAGATAATCAAAATAAAAAATCTGTCAGCACAAGGTATTATTGTAAGACTTCATGGTAATAATATCAGTAAATCTGCAAAGAAAATACCTTATGTAAGCTTTACGCCTCAAAAATATGCAAAAGAAAGAATTATCCTGATAGATGACCGAGAATATACTTATTATTCCCCGACTAATGAGAAGATAGAATTAACGCTCGATGGACCTATTTTACTAAAGATTATCAGCAGACTGGTTTTCCCAAATTCAATCGAAGAAAGATACGGTTATCGTTATAAATTGTATGATAATGAGAAGTTACTTTGCACTGTTACAGAAAAAGCCTACAAATCCACAAGATCGAGTTTACTAGATGGCAGAGGAAAGGCAATTTCCACTGGTGATGTAAATATTATCAAGCTGTCAGAAGGTATTCATCATATTATGGTAGAAGATTGTGATAAAAATCGCGATCTTATCTTCAAATTTTATATCAATAAGAACTCGATAGATACAGAATTGGAATGAAAGCAATAATTTACTATTTTGGAGTAGGGGTTTTCTCCTGCTTCTTTTTATACGCGATTCCAGCATATCCTGTTTCTGTTCTTAGTAATGTTACACTTGATACCTATTATAATAGCAATATCTTACGATTATCAGAGGAAAATATAGATGAATTTAAGTATGGTGAAAAGCCAGAAAAATATCATATTAATTCTGTGGATGATATTGTTACTGAGCTGCGAGGAGAGTTTGGGATCAAACATACCTATTTTAAAGGCCATACTCAAATTGATAGGTTTTTCTTAAAATATACAAAATTTTGGAATAATGAAATAAAAAATTATATCTATTTAGGAGCAGAATTAAAGCAATATTTTAGTAAATATCTGTATATCAGTTTTAAATATTTTTATTATCCCGGGGTCTATATGAATCATTACCAAAGTGTTTTTGATGATTCTTATCATGAATTTTCCTATGAGAAAGATATCTATAGATTTCTGATACATTGGGCATTTCGCGACTGGCTGCAAGTAGGGTATAATCTTGATTATGAGAAACACTTTTATAATGAGTATTTTCCAGAATATAATGCAACAAAATATGACCATGTGATTAGTGCTACATTACACTCTAAAGCAAATCATAAAGTAAGGTTTCGCTATACATACACAATCTCATCTGCTGAACCTCCTTCTAGAATAAGAGATGCTTCTTATAAATCTAATGTCTACTATACTTCAATATCATTTCCATTCCATCTGGATTGTTTGCCTCGTGAGTGTGCAATATCTTATGGCATGGAATTTGAAGAACGATCTTTTCAGTCTCAGGAGTCGACAGGTATAGACCCGTTCCATGCTGGTAGAAAAGATAAAATTTTTACTGTAGATCTGCATGCCAGCTATCCCTTATCTGAGACCATCAGCCTAAAAGCCCTATATGAGTATAAAATGAGAAATACTATTTCCCCTTTGGGATATGTAGAGGCAGAAAAGGAGTATAATTTGCATAAAATTGGGGCATCAATAGGAATAAAAATATGATAAAAGATTTTCATTTTAAAAGATTAAAAAAGGTATAAAAGCTTGACGCTATTTTTATGAGGCTTAAACTTAAATTTAAATAAAGGTGTGGAGGTATTATGAAAAGGATTAGTTGGATAAGCATTACAGGCTTTATCTTTCTACTGCTCTCCTTGAAGGTCTATGCTGGTGAGTTTTTGATATCTGGTGGTGCATGGAGTCATACCTACCCTGTGACAGCCTTTGGAGAGGATAACTATCAGGTCACCTGGTTGGACAAGCGGGGCGGTTCCTATGCCAATGCGTTTTATGGACAAGCAGTGGATTCAGAAGGCAATCTTATTGGTGGAGAAATATTACAAGTTGACCCATGGACATACATTTCTTTAATGCCTGATATTACAACAGATGGTTCTAATTATCTCTTTCTCTGGTCACGGTATAGAAATATTTATGGTCCTGGTGATGTTTACGGACGGAGATTGGATTCTTCAGGAGCGCCTGTAGGTTCGATATTTCGTATTTCCATAGGGAATACAGTTAGTGCAAATTTCCCTTGCGGAGCATGGGATGGGGAGAATTATCTTGTAGTTTGGCAGGAAGGTTCTCCAACCCAGGAATCTAAGATAAAAGGGCAATTTGTTTCTCCCTCTGGAGGATTTGTTGGCGATAATTTCCTGATAAGACCTTCTGATCTTCCCTCAGGTACTTCACAGATATATCCAGGATTAGCTTTTGATGGAACAAATTACCTTTGTGTATGGGATGATGACAGGGCAGGAACGAGAGATATTTACGGCCAATTTATTTCCCCTGATGGAAGCTTTGTGGGAGACGATTTTGTGATTTCCTCAGCGGTTGATGACCAAATGCTCGTGGCAGTTGAGTGGAGTGGTTCAAATTATCTTGCTGTATGGGCAGACTACAGAGACGATAGTGATGATGCAGGAATTTATGGCCAGCTAATCTCACCTGATGGTACTCTGATTGGCGAGAATTTTGCTATTTCTGTCACCAGTGAAGACTGTGGACGAAGTTGGCCCTCCATCGCATCATCGGGAGAGGATTTCCTTGTGGCATGGGAGCAGGATTTCTTGGAGTATTCCAAAGAATCTAAAATAACTGATGAACGCTCTATTCTGCTTAGAGCGGCAGGCATTGAGCCTTCACGGCCCGTTCTCTGGCATGATGTCTATGCTCAAGAAATTAGCCTCACTGGAGAATTGATAGGGGATGTTATCCCAGTCTGCACAGCTCTATATCATCAATGGGATACCGATGTCGGCTCAGATGGGAAAGATTATCTTGTTGTCTGGGATGATTCAAGAAATGGTAATCAATATTCAGTTATTTATGGATACATTGTTACAAGTTCAGCCCCACCATCTATTCAGGGACAGGATGGTATCACCCCAACCCTTTGCACATCTGTGTTTCCAAATCCTGTTCATAACAGTGTGGCTATAGAATTTTCTCTTCCTTATGCTTCTCGTATAGTTGTAGATATGTATACAATTACTGGTCAGAGAGTGCAACAGATTTTTGTGGGTGAGAAAGAGCCAGGTACGCATACTGAACACTGGAATTTATTGGATAAAACTGGCAATAGAGTTCCGCCCGGAGTTTATCTTTACAGGATTTCAACAGAGCAAGAAAGCACTGTCGGGAAAATAGTTGTATTAGAATAAGGATTGTGGCTGAGACGCCAATGGGTCAAATTGGCATACAATTTTTAAAGATTGTATGCCAATTTTTTGCCCTGTAGACAGATAAAAAGATATGGATAAAGAAAAAAATCGACATAGGGCATTGGCATTGTTCTCTGGCGGACTTGATAGCATACTTGCAGTTAAGATCATCCAGAGTCAGGGGATAGATGTCATCCCAGTATGCTTTGTATCTCCATTTTTTAATGCTAAAAAGGCTGAACATTTCGCGAATACGCTTGACCTCACTTTGCATATTCAAGAAGTGGAGGAAGACTACTTAAAGATCATCCAGTCTCCGAGATTCGGCTATGGGAAGAATCTGAACCCGTGTATTGATTGCCATACTTATATGGTTAAAAAGCTTGGGCTACTTATGCCAAAGTTCCAAGCAGATTTTATGATTTCTGGAGAGGTGTTAGGTCAAAGACCAAAGTCACAAACACTCACAGGGCTAAACACAGTGGCAAAACACAGTGGATATAAGGATAGGATTGTTCGTCCTCTTTCTCAAAAATTGCTTTTGGATACGATGCCAATCAGGCAAGGATGGGTTGATAAGAGCAGATTGTATGATATTCAAGGGAGGGGACGTGCTCGCCAGATAGAACTGGCTGAAAAATTTGGTATTACTGATTATCCGTCTCCAGCTGGAGGCTGTCTCTTGACAGATAAGGGCTATTGCAAACGATTGCAGGACTTGATTGATTATCAAATGTTCTCATGGAGATTTATCAAGTTTTTGGATGTTGGAAGACATTTCCGTATTTCTGAGAATGTGAAGCTTGTTTTGGGGCGTAACAAAATTGATAATGAAAGGCTTCAGCACCTTACTAAAGACGCACTTATAACCCTGCAAGGGAAAGATTATCCAGGTCCTTTTTGTGTGATAAATTCTAAAAAAAAACCATATATTGCTGAGATCAGGCTCTCTGCCCAAATCCTTCTAAGATATATAGCAAAAGTTAAAGAGAAAGGGAAGGTAAAGATAAATATTGGCAGTATGACTGAAACAATAGAGGTAGAAAAGATGAAGCCTGGATTAGAAAAGAAATACTTGATAAATTAGAACCTTCAGGCTTAGAGTCTAGAATCTATTTATCAGACTTTTCCATAATAATTGATTTACACATTTTATAAAAAAGAGGAATTGGGAAACCCATTACATTAAAATAACACCCATCAATTTTTTTAACAAATTGGCTGCCAAATCCCTGAATTCCGTACGCACCGGCTTTATCCATCGGCTCATTCGTAGCCAAATATTCTTCAATATCTTCTTCTGAAATATGATTGAAATAAACCTTTGTCTTCTCAATATCTGATATATGGTTATTTTTATACAAGACAGAAACTCCGGTTAAGACAATATGGCGATTTCCAGAAAGCATTTGTAGAAATTTTTTAGCTTCCTCACGATTTTGGGGCTTTCCTAAAACGGTATTTTCTAACAAGACCGTTGTATCAGCGCCAATTACAAAAGAATCTGAACATCTTTTGAAGATTTCATCTGCTTTTTTCATTGAGTAGTAAAGTACGAACTCTTCTGGAGACATTCTATTTTCAACTTCTAAAATATTAGATGCAATCTGGCGGAATTTCAGACCTACTTGCCTTAGCAAAAAAGCTCTTCTTGGAGATTTTGAAGCGAGAATGATATCTTCTTTTTTTAATAAATTATAAAGCATCTATTATTACCTGAATTTATAACTAATTTACCAGTTTACTAATTTACCAATTCAACCAATCTAACCCATTAGCTTATCTATAATTTCGTTTAGAGTCTTTTCTATCTCTTCAAAGCCACAGATTATTCTTTCTCCTGTTTTTCTAATTTTAAATTCAATCTTTTTTTGTTTAAAGTGTTTTAGTCCTACGATTATTTGTATAGGGATGCCAATTAAATCAGCATCTTTAAATTTGATTCCAGGACTCAGGTCGCGCTCGTCATATAAAATTTCTATCTCCATTTCTGATATTTTTTTATAGAGGTCGTCAGCAAACTGTGTCATAGTCTCATCAGAAGGCATGAGATTTATCAGTTCAACTTGATAGGGGGCAATAGGATAGGGCCATATAATTCCTTTTTCATCATAATTTTGTTCTATAGCGGCTGCCATTGTTCGGGTTATTCCAATGCCATAGCAGCCCATTTGGTAGGGCACTTTTTCTCCACTTTCTGAGGTGAAGTAGGCCCCCATTGTTTTGCTGTATTTGTCTCCAAGTTGGAAAATCTGGCCCACTTCAATACCTCGAAAATTTTTGAGAGGCTTTCCGCATTTCGGGCAACCATCACTTTCACAGGCAAGGATAAAATCTGCATATTCTGCAATATCTGCATCCCTTTCAAGGTTTACATTTATATAATGATAATCTGCTTCATCTGCCCCTGTCACCATATTTTTCATATTTTTAAGGTTATTATCAGCGTAAATTTTGATATTTTTCTTACCCACTGGGCCAACAAAGCCAGATGTAGAGCCTGTAAACCTTGCGACTTCCTCTTCGGTGGCTAATTCCAGTTTTGGGGCATGTAAAAAATTTGCAACTTTGATTTCGTTGATTTCTCTATCTCCTCGTATTAAGATTCCCACAAAACTTTGATCAGCCTTATACACAATTGTCTTGATTAGACGGGTGTTGTCCACCCCAAGGAAATCGCTGACCTCTTCCACAGATTTTTTATTTGGGGTATAGACTTTTTCCAGCCTTTTCTCTTCTTCATTAACATTATTTTTCAAAGGAGCGATTTTACAATTTTCTCTTGTTGCAGCATAACCGCACTCACATTGTAATACTTCTGATTCCCCAGTTGCAGCCAGAGCCATAAATTCGTGAGAAAGTGATCCTCCAATTGGTCCAACATCGGCTTCTACTGGTACACTTTTCAATCCACATCTTTGAAATATCCGCGTGTAGGCTTTATGCATATCTTCATAAGTTTTCAGGAGGGAGTCTACATCTTTATGAAAGCTATATGCATCTTTCATGATGAATTCACGCGCTCGCATTATACCGAATCTTGGTCGAATCTCATCACGAAATTTTGTTTGAATTTGATATAGAGTGATGGGCAATTCTTTGTATGACTTAATATCCTGTTTTGCAATGTAGGTAACCACTTCTTCATGGGTGGGACCCAGGGCGAACTCACGCTTGTGGCGATCCTTTATTCGCATAAGTTCAGGGCCATATACTGCCCATCTTCCTGATTGTTCCCAGAGTTCTTTCGGATGAAGCACAGGCATTAGTATCTCTTGACCTCCAATCCGATCCATCTCCTCTCGCACAATCTTTTCGATTTTATTAAGCACTCTTTTTGCGAGTGGAAGATAAGAATAAATTCCAGAGCTGAGTTTCCGCAGCATCCCACTGCGAATCAAGAGCTTATGGCTCGGTATTTCTGCTTCAGCAGGGGGTTCCTTTAAGGTTGGAATAAAGGCTTTGCAAAAACGCATTAATAACTCCTGATACGAAATTATAAGCAACTCTTTCCAGAATCGAAAAAGGTGTCAAGAAATGCAATGCCTCTATCATTATTAAATCCGCCAGCCGGCAGACACAATTAAACATTAATAAAATTGTTTGGGACGGAAAAGATGAGAATGACAAGCCAATAAGTTCAGGTTTATACTTTTATCAACTTAGAATTGAAGATGAAATAATTGATACAAAGAAATGTTTACTTTTAAAATAATATTTCTTGACTATAAAATTTAAATTTTAAACAATTACAACAACAAACGGAGGGGCATTATGAAAAAGAAAATATTATTCTTGGTTATTATGATAACCCTGATGAGTGTAACATTCTCTTTTGCTGATACAAATATCGCTATTCAAGATACAATTCTTCCCCCACCTAATAATTTTCATGCCGAAGGGTCTTGGTATTCTGTTAATCTTGATTGGGATGAACCATCGCCAGGAGATTATAACCTAATTGGCTATTATCTTTATAGAGAGGACATTGGAAGATATGCATATTTAGATACTACTCAAAATGAATACATCGATTATATGGTTTTTGTAGGAGCAGAATATTCATATTGGCTAACAGCAGTGTATTCAGAAGGTGAGTCAGTACCATCAGATACTTCTACAACAA
Source organism: Cloacimonadia bacterium (assembly GCA_049975325.1). Taxonomy (GTDB): domain Bacteria; phylum Cloacimonadota; class Cloacimonadia; order JGIOTU-2; family JBNGDW01; genus JBNGDW01. The sequence continues at coordinate 31,238 of JBNGDW010000007.1, forward strand.
TTCCCTTTGGCGTCACTCCTCAACCTGAACTTTTTGATACTGATTGGCATCTAACAGGCTGGACAACAGAGCCCGAGGATCCTAATAATTGGGGATGGGAGCCTGGTTATGCTGTTTTGAACTGGTCACCCGAAGTAGAAAATTATGATATGTCCTTGATCTCACCAGAGCTTGTATTACCTGATGACCCGGAT